>CAYRFN010000293.1:0-4145 GCA_964423495.1 uncultured Desulfobacteraceae bacterium | reverse complement strand
CTTAACTCAAATAACCAGCAACCAATTTTTCGTTTTCTGAAAAGAGAGTCCCATGCTCTGCCTTTCTGTTCCTGATCCATTTAGCCGTGGCAGAACATTGGGTTCTCTTTTCAAAAACGAGACGTCAACTGCAAGGCCGAAGGGACATCACTGCGCTACGGCGGGCGGAGGGTTAAGTCAGTACTTTGCCTGTATGGTGGCTATGGCATCAACCTCCGTAAATTGCCGCCCGCCTGAGAAGCAACTTAACTCAAATAACCAGCAACCAATTTTTCGTTTTCTGAAAAGAGAGCTCCATGTTCTGCCTTTCTGTAACTGATCCATGGTTAACACCCAGGGGTTTTTGATCCAATCATAGGAGGAACGGATTTCTTAAAAGAGAGTTCCATGCCCTTCTAAATGCGAAGCCTTTTGAACGTTACCAAAAGATTCTTGTTTAAATACGGAGCACCACGTCCTTGTTAGCTATCGATACTATTACACCTTCAAGAATAGGGCCTTGTCTTCGTCCAGGCTTAAGTTCTAAATAATATGCCTTTTTCCTATTTAAGACATAATCTGAAGACCAATATCACCGGTATTTGGACCAGGATCGGGCAAGGTTGATCACCAGTCGTAATCTTCTTTTTCAATGATAGTGGCGACTCCCTGACCTCCACCCACACAGGCGTTCGAACAGCCGTAACGCCCGCCCTTTAGTTCCAGGATACGAGCGAGAGTCCCCGTAAGCCTAACTCCGGTGGCGCCCAATGGATGACCTATAGCGGTTCCGCCGCCCATAACGTTGACCTTTTCAGGATCAATGCCTAGTTCTTTAATGCAGTTAAGAGCTACGATACAGAAGGCCTCATTGATTTCCCAGAAGTCTATTTCTGAGGCCTTGAGTCCTGCCTTTTCCAGGGCTTTCTTACTCGCAGGCACAGGCCCCACACCCATAATGGTCGGATCCACACCCGCAAATCCAATGGAACGTATCGTCGCCATGGGTTTGATCCCCTTTGCCTTGGCCGTCTCCTTGGACATGAGCAGCATTGATGTGGCTGCAGCATTCAGTGGTGAAGAATTGCCTGCGGTTATAACGCCATCTTTTTTAAAGACCGGCCTGAGACCAACCATTCCTTCCATGGTTGCATCATTACGTACTGCCTGGTCCTTATCCACGGTCATAACCGTTCCATCATCCTGCACGGCTTCAATGGGCATGATTTCACCGTCGAAAAAGCCATCTAACTGGGCCTTTGCAGCCAGCTGATGGGACCTTACACCCCAACGGTCCATGTCTTCCTTGGTAAAATCTGTTTGGGTAAAAAGCTTTTCAGCGGTAAGCCCCATGTTCATTACCGTCATCATGTCCCAGTGCAGATAAGGTTGATCCGTGAACAAAGACATATTCGGGGCAACGTAGCCCCGATCAGTGGTTGTGAAACCCATTGGCACACGAGTCATATGCTCATACCCTCCCACCAGAACAATGTCTGCAAAATCCTGGGCTATCTCCATAAACCCAATATGAATCCCGGCCATTGCCGACGCACACTGCTGGTCCACGAACTTCGAAGCGATCGTCTCCGGCAGATTGGCCAGAAATAACGGAAAGCGACCACCGTAGCCCCATTGCTCTCCCACGCCCGTCGCGCATCCCACCAAAAAATCATCAATCTCCTTCGCATCAACCCCTGCCCTTTTGATCAGTTCCGGCAACAACTTCCCCAGAAGTTCATCCCCGCGCATCTTGCAAAACCAGTCTCTGGCCGGATCATTCGGCCTGGATCGTGATTGTGCCGTCCTCAAATATCCTACAATCACAACTTCTTTCATCGTTCATCCTCCTTATTGATGGGTAAAAAAGTCATTTCCCTAATACTTATAAAAGGTCTTCCCTGACTCGGCCATTTCTTTGATGAGATTGGCGGGCTTGAAACGAACCCCATACTTATTTTCCAGTTCCTGAAGTTTCTCGTAAACCTTCTTCAGCCCCCACTTGTCCGCATACCGCAGGATACCCCCTCGATACGGAGGGAATCCCGTCCCGTAGATCATGGCCAGATCCATATCCTGCGGACGGTCACAGATCCCCTCCTGGATCATATAGGCCGCCTCATTGATGCCATTGGCCAGCATCAAGTCCACGATCTCCTTTCTGGGTATTTTCTTTGGTGAGACCCCTTTCTCTTTAAGATACCCACTTATGGCCTCCGCCACTTTAGGGTTGGGCACGGGTTTATCCCCACTATAGTCAAAGTACCCGGACCCCGTCTTTCGTCCGTAGCACCCCGTCCGATAGATCACCTCCATCAGAGGATGAACCTTGTAACGCTCCCCCAAACGCTTCTCAAATGTCTTGCCAACATGATAGTTTATATCGATTCCGGTGAGGTCTGAAAGGGTAGCAGGACCCATGGGCATACCAAAATCGATAATGGCCGCCTCGACATCTGCGCCGGCCACCCCGTCTGCGGTCAGGAATATCGCCCCACCTATCAAACCGCCCAACTGTCTGGACACGTAGAATCCCGGCCCATCGTTCACCACAATGGGGATCTTCTGAATGCCTCGGGCAAAGGCCACACTGGTGGCCAGGGACTGATCAGAGGTCTGCTTGGCGCATATAATCTCAAGGAGCTTCATCCGCTCGGCCGGATTGAAAAAGTGAAGCCCGATCATTCGCCCGGGATCAGCCAGGATGGTGGCCATTTCAGTGATAGGCAAAGCCGACGTGTTGGTCCCGAAGATCACATCCGGTCGGCAGGTTCCTTCCAGCTTCTGCCAGATGTCCTGTTTGACCTTCATATCCTCCAACACCGCCTCAATGACCATGTCCACATCCTTGATGTCTTCAAGCGATGTGGTGGTTGTCAGACGCTCTTGAATCATGCTATCCAGGTCGGCCTGGCTCATCTTCTTTTTCTTGATGGGATAGGCAAAGCTATTGCGCACCGCCGCGACCCCCTTTTCGATGGCCGCCTCATTAATGTCCCATAGCACCGTCTGGAACCCATTCTTTATAAGCAGGTTTACGATCCCGGAACCCATGACACCGCCTCCCAGCATGGCCACCTTTTTGATTTTAGCCGGCTTGAGACCCTCGATCCTTGGGAGTCTACCCGCCGCACGGGTATTTAGGAAAATCCCGATCAGATTCTTGGCCACATCCGATACCGCGCATTCGCTGAACAGTTTCACCTCCCGTTCAATGTCGGTTTCTATGTCGTAGCTAAGCCCCTTCTCCACGGCCTCGATGGCTTTAAAAGGCGCAATGTACCCTTTGGCCTTCTGATAGGTCATGACTTTGCTGTAATTTATAAGTGCCTGCTTCTCCGCAGCAGCGGGAAGACGGTTATGTATGTTCCGGGTCGTCCGAAATTTAAGATTCAACTGACCCGAGAGAAACTTCTTGGCCGCTTTGACCGCACTATCCAAAAGCTGCTCCTGTTCAACCACCTCGTCAACCAGCCCACGTCTAAATGCCTTCTCTGCCTTGATCGGTTTCCCTGTGGTTATCATTTCAAGGGCATTGGGCAACCCTATCAAACGCGGCAGCCTCTGGGTGCCCCCCGCGCCTGGGATCAGACCAATCTGAACCTCGGGCTGTCCGAGGTTTGCCCCTTTTGCGGCAACCCGAAAATGACAGCACATGGCCATCTCCAGTCCACCCCCGAGACAGTTTCCGTTGATGGCCGCAATCACCGGCTTAGGTCCCACTTCAATGCTGTTCAGAAACAGCGCCGCATTGAGGGCAACCTGATATATCTCATCCTTCGTCTTGATTTTCTGCAGCTGGATAATATCCGCACCTGCTATGAAGTTCTTCCCCGTGCCCGTCAATACGACCGCCTTAACGGCATCGTCCCCGAAGGCTTCCGTCACCGCCTCCCTGCAATCCATCCCCATCTGGGACGACATCTGATTCACCGGCGGGTTGTCTATGGTGAGTACCGCCACACCATCCCTTGTTTCCACTTTAACCGTCTTGTATTCTATTTTCATGGTCATTAGGTCCCCTTCTTCTTTGGGTTTTAACATCTGACTTGAATCCTTTGTAGATCTTAAAAAAAGCAATTTAAGGTATCAAGTTGGAAAATAAGATTTTTGTAAACCCTAACGTTGCAAAAGTCGAGGATGCTGCAGATCCAAGGCGCCAAAGG
>CAYRFN010000292.1:0-4160 GCA_964423495.1 uncultured Desulfobacteraceae bacterium | reverse complement strand
TGCCCAAAGATCTGGCTAAACGCTCGATCTTACGCGTTGAGACCCCATTGATAAAGGCCTCCTGGATCAGCGCGATCAATGCCTGTTCCGATCTCCTCCTCTCCGTGATAAAGAAGGGAATATATCCACCCTTGCGGAGCTTAGGGATGAATAGATACAATGTTCCTAACCGAGTATCCATTCGTCTGACTCTGGTCCCTGAAAAATATGTTTGCCTCTCTTTGGCATGTTCTCCCTTTTTGGCACCAACCTTGGTTTCAGACTCAATATGCATCATCTGTTGGGCTGTCCATTCTATCATGGCTAAGAGCGGATCCTCCTGACCAATGAAGTCAACTAGAATCTTCTTGAAAAGTTCTTTATAATTGGTTTTGGCCATCGTTTAAAAACTCTCCTTTCGATTGATTTTGATCAAAAAGAGTTTACGATGGCCACCTCCCTAAATCAAATTGCGAACATTAGTGTACACTAGCTAAAAATCTGATGTCTAGCTAGTGGATAAAAATTAATTTGCGATTAATAAAGTAGTATATTTTATGCAACATAACCTCAAGCATAGATAAAAAGCCCTTTACTTTAGCTATCCAATAAGCATTAGTAAAACTTCGCTAAAAGATATCCATTAAAGTACTCATAGAGGTATTAGGCATAAATATTGTATATAATAATGGAGCTTTTTTCCCCAGATTGGTGTTTAGTCAGGAATAATCTCAAAGGCTGTTTTGAGTTTATGAATGACTTCTGCTTATGATAGCAATGAAGCGACAGTTGGCAAAAGAATTATGAAGACTAATTACTTAGGTTCACAGATAATAAAGCCCGATGTAAAGGTGCAATGGAATATCATCATACTTCTTTTGGTTATTTTCTTTTTTGCTTGGCCTTTTGAGCCTTCATGGACCACTCATGGAGAGCTAGCTCTAATTGATACAGCTGTCAGAATTGAGAGCGGAAACGCATATCGGCAGGTGGCGCTGTTCATTTTAGGAGCATTTTCAATTATCAGTATTTTGCGTAAATTTCGCAATCGACTGCATATAAATGGAGTTCTTGGCTATCTAGTCATCCTTTTCCTATTGTTGGCGGCTTGCAGCGTTGCGTGGGCTGACGATCCTGGTTTGACAGTGAGGCGAGTAGGCGTGCTCACAATGCTCTCTTTAGGAGCACTAATGGTCATAAAGCGAATGACTCTTTATGAGGTCATTCTGTTTGCTTTTTGCGGTGGCATGCTTAGCTTAATATCTGGTTTTTTTAGTGAGATCGTACTTGGCACTTTCAGGCCCTTAGAACAGGGGTACCGTTTTTCAGGTGTTATGAACTGTAACTTCCAGGCATGGAATTGTAGTATGCTTCTTATCGCTTCTATTGTATTATTTCACAGAGCGAAACGTATCCGAATAGGCTTCTTTTATCTCTTGATAGCATTTATTGCTCTTGTGTTTCTCATTTTAACTAAATCTCGAGGTGGTATGGTAGGTGCCATTATCGGTTTGGTTTCTTTTGGTTGGTTGGTACTCTTGAAGTCACGTAAGGTTGCCTATTTTCTTGCAGGAGTGTTTATTGGCTGCACTTTATATCTTATTACTGGCAATGAACTTTTCCGAGATGCCAAACCAATTCTCCTCCTCGGTAGGAATACTGAAATCACTACATTTACTGGACGTACGACTTTTTGGGAAGAAGTGGTTTTTCCTTATATACTGAAGCGCCCTTTACTTGGATATGGATATAACAGCTTTTGGACGGTGAGGCGAACAATAGAGGAAGGAGGAAATTTCTATAGCACCCACAATGGATACTTGGATATCATGCTTGGTCTTGGACTTATCGGCGCCATTTCATACATCCTCATCCGTATCTTAGGAGTTGTGATATATTTTCGACTGTGGAAAAGGTCTAGAAATTCAGATTTTGCATTCGCATTCGCATCACTTGTCTGTTTGTCTCCGATGATTGTGCTCCTGAACATACAAATGGAACCAAATTTGACAGCTTTTGTTGATATAACGCTTTTAGCAAGAGCAGCTTTTGTGTCTTTGCAGGCGAAAAGACAATAAGTTACATTGCAGAGAAAATGGTGGAATGAAGAGTTGTGCGACTCATCTTTCATTTCCTCACATTATTGACATAGAAATTCCTGTTTAAGGTGCAATGAGGACCTACTTTTTATTTCCTGATGACTGTCATCTTACTCATTTCTAGACGAATATACAATTTTAGAGCATTTATCTTTAAGGATACTTGAGCTCAATTCTTTTATTAAATCTTGATAATCGATGATTGATCGATTGAGATATGATGTTGTTGTTAAAGTGGCAAGGAATGGTTTGGCACAATCATCATTCTCCTTGTAGATCAGAACATGTTTTCATACTTTGCAGTAAATAGAATTTGAGGTTCCAGCTCTAAGTTTGTTTTTGTCAATGTTCTTTTCAGGTCCTGTCCGTTATTTATGGCAATACCTTCTTCAGGACAGTTCTTAATGATCCTTGATTATGCGATAAGGCTCTAGAGCAAACATTGTTCAATAAAAAAAAGAACTTATTGTCCATGATTGGCCATAAAATTGAAGGTAATACTATCATTCTCGGTATTACTGAAGTCTTAATCAAGGCTTTCGGAATAGGGACTACTATAGTGGTCGCCCGGTGGCTCGATGTAGAACAGTTTGGCTTACTTGCATATGCTTACGCTTTATCAGAAATCTCCCTCGCCCTTCCTGATTTTGGATTCGACTTGCTAATAGTGCGAGAAGTGGCTCAACGTCCTTCCGCAGCAAGCCGGCTTCTACTCAACATCTCAGCAATCAAATGTGTCCTATATCTCCCCGCAGCAGTATTCTGCAGTCTTGTTGTATTATTAAGTCAAAAGGTCAATGAGAATTTTTTTGTTGTTTTTGTAATATTTTTGGCCGCAGCGATTACACAGCACCTGCTTTTTGGGTGTTCTTTCTTTAGAGGTGTTGAAAAGATGGAATGGGAGGCTCGAGTGAGATTAATGCTTGCTAGCCTCTTATTTATCAGCAGTTTTTTTGTTTTGTATATGGGATTTGGGCTAAAGATACTAGTTGTTTCAAGGATAGTAGTATCGGTTTTATGTTTCGGTATTACCATTCTTTTTTTAAGGAAAGAATTAGGAGTTTCACTTGTGGGTATCAGCTGGCAATACGCAAAAAAACTACTCAAACTTAGCACGCCGCTTGGGATTATGCGCATATTTATTATGATTTATGGTTCCCTCAATATAGTCATTTTAGGATTGCTTAAGGGTAATGAAGCTACCGGATATTATTCAGCAGCACTTAAGGTTATCGCTCCACTTTACATAATCCCTCTGGCCGTGGCAGGTGCTTCATTGCCTTCGATGTCGAAGTCTTGGAAAGAATCATCCTCCGCATTTTTGAGTACTTATCAGAAATGCTTGAGATATCTTCTTTTGCCGTCGATTCCACTTGCTATTGGCATATTCCTCCTAGGTGAAAAAGTAATAATAGCGCTCTTTGGGAGCGATTACCTGATAAGTGGGGAAATAATTAGGATTATGGCCTTTTGCCTTATACCTTATTTCTTGAATCAGTTTCTCGGTGTTATTCTAATATCTATGAACAGAGAAAAGTTCGCAGTGATTAGCAGAATAATTGGAGCCGTAACAGCTTTTTTCTCCTGTATTATATTGATCCCTCATTGGAGCTCAATTGGGGCTGCGCTTGCCTGGACAATTGCTGAAATCGCTGTTTTCTTCTCCCAATTTAGTGTGTTATTTAAAGAGATTTGGAGCTCTAATCTAGCAATTATGGCTGTCAGGGCTTGTATTGGTGGCTCTCTGATGGCAGCAGTGTTGATCGGGCTCAATAATATTGGAGTCACCCTTCTGCCTTTGATAGGAATATCGATCCTAGTGTATATTGGCACCCTTTTTTTTCTTGGCGAGCTAAAAGTTCACGAAGCAAGGTATGGGTATGAAATATTAAAAAGCACCTCCTGGCGTCTTTTCAATTGACTTTATGAGAAGAAAAAGCTCAGGATAGGGTAGCATCTTGAGACTGAGTTAATTCTTTACATAATTCGTGTTGAAGCCTCAAATTGCAAGTGTAATTAGAGAATAGTGAAGTAGCCCCCAATTGGACCGAACACTCGTGATCCTTAAAATAAGTGATAGTC
>CAYRFN010000291.1:0-4178 GCA_964423495.1 uncultured Desulfobacteraceae bacterium | reverse complement strand
TCTGTGGGGGGAGCGCCGGGTAACCGGTGCTTCTACCTGGAGGTATTATATGGATAATAAGGTAAGAAGGAAAGGAGTTCAACAATGGAACTGCAAGATTTTATAGGCGAGACTCTCAAGCAGATCATTAGTGGAGTAAGGAACGCTCAGGAGAGTGCCATAGAACTCGGAGCTAAAGTCAATCCACGTGGCGGCTCATTTGTTGAAATGCGTGATGTTCATTTTGACGTCGCAGTCAGCACAAGTGAAGGAACAGAAACAAAAGGTGGTATTGGTGTCTTTGTTAATCCTGTCGGGTCGGTGGGTTCTCAAGATAAATCTGATGTTGCAAGTAGCTCGATGAGTCGCATTAAATTCTCTGTACCAGTGAAACTTCCTATACAACCAAAGGTAAAACCGATAAGGCGAAGGTAATCAGGGCCAGGGAACGAAGCCGCCTATAAATTTTCGGGTTGAGGTGGTTTATGAGGACGTACCTCACATTTTTACTTTTAACCGGGGATAAATAGCTGATTGAACAAAGTTATTATCATTTTCCATGAAAATGTAAATGTGAAGTACGTCCCATATATCTTAAAACGCGAGTTAAATTAGAGTCCCAGGTAGGCCTTTTTTACATGTTCACTATCGAGAAACCTTTCACGGGCCCCTTCTAAGACAATCCTGCCGTTTTCCAATAGGTATGCCTGATTCGCTATCTCCAGTGCGTTTCGAATATTCTGCTCGACAAGTAAGATAGTAATACCCTGCCCATTCAGCGTTATAATAAACTTGAAAAGCTCCTTTACCAATAGGGGCGCCAGACCGTACGACGGTTCATCAAACATGCATAACTTTGGTTTGGCCATCAAGCTCCGGCCCATAGCAAGCATTTGACGTTCACCACCGCTTAACGTCCTTGCTAATTGTCTTTCCCTCCCTTTTAAAGAGGGAAAAACCTGATAAACCTGCTCAAGCCTTTCTTCCCTCCCTTTCCATGTGTGGTAAGGATACGCGCCCATCTCAAGGTTTTCACGAACCGTCATTTCGGTAAAAAGCTTTCCACCCTCGGGCACATAAGAAATACCCAGCCCCACAATGGAGTGTGGTGTTAACCCGTCTACACGCTTACCAAGGAATTCCACGCTACCCGAAGCTGGACGCATCATACCGCATATAGTCTTAAGCAGAGTTGTCTTACCCGCTTCGTTTGCGCCGACTAAAGAGACTATCTCTTTTTCATTGACTCTTAAAGAAACGCCCCATATGGCCTGAGTCTTTCCATAAAAGGTATCTAAGTTGCTAACTTCCAGCATCAACCTACTCTTCTCCTAAATACACCTCAATAACTTTTTTATCACTGGTAATCTCATCAGGTGTTCCTTCTGCAATCTTCACACCGTGATCCAGGACCATAATCCGGTCACACACGCTCATGATCGCTTTCATGACATGCTCGATCATAAAAATGGTAACTCCTTTATCCCGAATACTTGTAACCAGCTCCATAGACTGTGCTACCTCAGTGGGGTTTAATCCCGCCATCAGTTCATCAAGCAATAATAGTTCCGGTTTTGTGGCTAATCCCCTGGCTACTTCAAGACGCTTCTGATTGGCCAGGGTCAGCTCTTTAGCGGGGGTCGCTTTTACTGCCGATAACCCCACAAACTCTAATAATTCCAGGGACTCCTCCTTGGCATCCGATTCCTTGATATCCATTGATATCCCAAATAGAGACGCTAAAAATACATTCTCAAAAACAGTCATATTGCCAAAAAGCTTAATCAATTGAAAAGTCCTTGCTATTCCTCGCTTACAAATCTTATTTGGCTTCAAAGAGGTAATCTTTTCATTCTTATATCTTATTTCGCCTTCTGTAGTAGGTAGAGCGCCGGATATTAAATTGAAAAGGGTGGTTTTGCCGGCCCCGTTTGGACCAATTAGACCGACAATCTCACCTTGATCTATGTCGAAGTCGACATTAAATACGGCTGTCAGCCCTCCAAAGCATTTTGTAACCCTTTCTCCTTCAAGTATCCGCATTACCCCTTATTACCTCCCTTTCTCAATTTTTTTATCAATCCTACCAGTCCACTGGGCAGGAATAAAATAACGATTATTAAAATAATACCGAAAAAGAGCATATAGTAGTAGGGGAATCTGGTTATCAACACCTCTTCAAGGAGGGCAAATATGGCTGCACCCAAGATAGGACCATAAAGTTGGCCAATACCACCAAAGATGGCCATCAAAACGGGCATAAAAGAAAAGAGCGGATTAAAGGCGATCGATGGGTCAATATATGTCCATCGTGTCGCCATGATTGCCCCGGCGGCTCCCATGAAAAAAGCGCTGACAGCAAAGGTAATCGTCTTCAAAAAAATTACATCTATGCCTATGTGAACAGCGGCCTCCTCATATTCTCCTATACTCTGCAGCGCAAGCCCAAATTTAGAGCGTCTGATGTGGTAGGCGGTAAACAACGCCATTATAAAGATAATTAGAATGACGTAATAAACAGTAGTGTGGTCTACTATTACAACCCACCTGCCGACCGTACCCGTAAAGTTAGTCTCCCACCACAGGAGAAAATGTCTGATGAGTTCGCTGACCCCGAAAGTGAATATGATGAAATACATGCCTCTAAGCCTCAGGGTTAGAAAGCCAATGAAAAGGGCAAGTATAAAACTGACCAGGCCGCCGATGGCGATAACGACAGGTAAGGGCAATATTTCCCCCAGTATGGCCGAGACATATACGCCGACCCCGAAGAAAGCGGCCGACGCCAGCGAGATATAGCGGGTGGGCCCGGAGAAGATGGCCCAACTTAATGTGAGGATTACGTACATGAACACGCTGCTCAGTAGTATAACAAGATAGGGTTGGACATAGAGGGGCATAGTTGCCAATAGAATTAAGATTAAGAAAAGTATCCCCAGATAAAAAGGTCTCTTATATATGACTCTGGTACTATCCATATTCTTTATTTTCCAAAAAGTCCTGTTGGTCTTATCAGGAGCAGGAACATGAAGATCACGTAGTAGGCAATTAAGAATAAGCCCGGATCAAAATAGGTCACAATGCTGCCGATAAGACCCAGTATAAAGCCCCCGAATAAACTGCCTGTGATACTGCCTAATCCGCCAAGGACAACCACTATGATGGCTATTATAGTATACTCAAGACCCATTGTTGGTTGCATCTCGTACATCATGCTGATAAGTACGCCCGCGAAACCAGCCATCAAAGCGCCAAGGCCAAAACATATGGCCAACACCCGATGGATGTTTACCCCCATTACCTGGGCCGTGGCCGGGTCTTCAGCGGCCGCCCTGATCGCTTTTCCCAGGCGCGAGCGCGTTAGAAAGATATAGAAGGCCAGGCTTATGCCGACGGCAAAGAAGAGGGCGACTAAACGATTTGCCGAAAATAAGGCTCCAAAAATACTTACAGAGGAATCCAAATAGGAGTACCCCCTTATGTCAGCCTTCCATATTAATAAGGCCACATTCTGAATGATGAAGAGGAGACCAAAAGAGGCCAGGAGGGAACTATCGGCAAAGGCGCCTATTGATTCTGATTTGCCTCTAAGGTATTGAAAGAGTGTCCGGTGGATAAGAAAGCCTATAACAAACAGGACAGGACCGCAAATGGCAAGGGAAACCAGAGGACTAATCCCAAAGACCGTGTACAGCGACCAGGTGGCAAAGGCCCCAATCATAATAAACTCGCCATGAGAGATGTTCAGTACTCGTCCAACACCGTACTGAAGACTGAGTCCCACGGCGATGAGGGCGTAGATACCACCCGTTATTAATCCGCCGATTATTACATCTAAGACTGCTAAAAACAAAATGATGCCTTTCTGACTTTAGCAACAAAGTTTGCAGGTTGCCTGGATAGATATAATCTGCCGTTACTGACTATCTCCAATGCCGGTAAGTCTTTCCAGGCAGCCTGCTCGGAGGAACTATAACATACGCTTCAAAGGAGAATCCTTCATTGGAGCGTTATTATGTCAAGAATGCCTGCTTACTGCCATGCAGGCTTGGGGTAGATAGGTTTTGCCTGTCGAGTCTTTTTATCTACAACGAGGAACTCCCCGTCTTGCCACTGTCCAACCATGCCCGGATAGCTTATATTAAACACCGATTTTCGCGGTAATTTAACCGTCATATGAATATAAGATTTTCTAAGCC
>CAYRFN010000290.1:0-4185 GCA_964423495.1 uncultured Desulfobacteraceae bacterium | reverse complement strand
AAGACGTGTTCGAGGGTCGTGATCGCGCAACGGGCGAACTCAAGTGGACCGGCACTCGTGTCGACCTCATCTTCGGTTCGAACTCCCAACTCCGGGCCTTGGCAGAAGTCTACGGATGTGAGGACTCCCAGGAGAAGTTTCTGCACGACTTTGTAGCGGTGTGGAACAAGGTAATGAACCTTGGCCGCTTCGACCTTGCCTGATCGTAGCATAAACGTTTTCGAGGGCTTCTAATAGGTTGGCCAAAAAAAAACGGTCAGCTAACAATGAAATGCAGTCGGGCCGGAAGAGCTCGCTCGTTTTTCGGATGCATGGTTTTCTTCCGTGTTTATTCCGCTTGTAATACTTTTTTGTCTATCGTCTTCCGGCCGCTGATTTCAGACGTTATAGCCGGACAATAGGGATTTAGCGTAATGGCAAGAAAACCTATAAAGCGGGACATCCTATATTTATACTTTAAATGTTTAGATACTATAGGTAATATAGTAACGTTATACGAGGCAAACGGAATGAAGAAAGACCAGGACGGCCTGATATCCTGTATTCTGGAACCTGTCGAGAGCCCATCGGCCTTGAGCGAATCGACTTGAGTCTGTCGAGAGCCTCTATGTCGAACGACCGGATGGATTATTAAAGTAGTACCGCAAAAACTGGGCAAGATCATCTTACTCTTTTGATCGACTCCTGCGCTTATCACACATCCACTCATCCTAAAATCTACAGATCACAATATCATTGGATTCATTATTGACACACAAGTCAAATTCCACTACAATTTTACCTCAAAAAAGCAACTTCTTATCAACGGACAAAGGAGGTAATCATTCTACACGTCATCGATGAAAGAGCAGTTATGGAACATTCTGAACAGCCAGGTCGCACCTCGTACGAAAGTCTTAGGCTAATGAAAACTATGAAATAACTGGAATTGTCTACGTAAGTCCTTTGAATTCGTCACATGCATAAGCCATTGCCGGACTGACTGTCGCGAGTTCAGTTTAGGTAAATAAACAACATAGCTAAAAGGGAGAGGAGGTAATAAATCATGGAGACTTTAGCACTCATAATTTCGATTATAGCCCTCATTATAGCTATCCTGGCCTATTACAAGGTGGGGGGAGTGGCTGATTTAAAGAAACAGACGGAGGTACTCACAAATGTTGGTGAGACCGTTGCCAAGGCTACCGATTCCTTGCGCGATAAGACGGCAGATGTCTTAGACAGGATGGAGGCAGCTGTAAGGGGGGTCGAGGAGAAAAAAGAAGGCCCGAAGGCCGGGACAAAGAAGGAAAGCGAAAATAGCAAGGAATAGCCCAAACCTGCAAAGGACCGTCAAAAGACAAGGGTTGGGGATATCCTGTCCAGCACTTAAACCATTTGCTACGCCTGAGCTTTTATTCCAAACCATTTTTATCTTTTGCTAATGATAAAGATGTCTCTAATCAAAGTGTTCTTCGCACCTTCGGCTCAACCACGATAGGCTTAGGCTCTATAACACGCATCGTCTTCCATTTACCCCGACGGTATCGCAACATAAAGGCGATGCCTAATGCGCAGACATAAAGGGTGGCCAGTGTCCAGGCCGTATATAGCCCGGCACCGATCAATTCCATCGCAATATAGACCGGAGCGATTATCACTCCAAAAGAGAGCACAGCGATTGTCCACATGATGAACCTGGTATCACCTGCTCCCTTGATTGCCCCGGAAAAGACTAAATTAAGCGCATCGAAAAAACAGAATACCACCACGAAGCGCATGAGGTTTATGCCAAGATCCATGATCTTGGCGTATTCAACGGGGTTGTGATGTTGGGCCATAAAAAGACGGAGTAAAGGCTCGGGCGTTAATACGAAAACAACAGCCACGAGCATCATATAAGCTATTGTAATATGTAATACGCTTGTAGTTGAATATGTCCCCGTCTTCCGGTTTGCCTCTGCCGATGGCTTGGCCTACAAGAGTAGCATTTCCGATATGAAAACCGACCATGGGCAGAAATGAAAGCGTTTCGATTGAAAGAACGATGTTTGAAGCGGCCAATTCCATGTCGCCCAAACGCCCTATCATCTGGATAAAGAAGGTAAAACCAAAAATTTCTAAAAAAAACTGGATACCGCTGGGGATGCCATAATGCATCAATCTGTAGAAAAGCTCTTTGTCGAAGGCCCTGTGCTTCCAGGTACCAAACCTTTCACGATTAGCACGCCTGAAAATCAGGATAATTAGAATGGCGACAATTACACCAGAGGCCGTCACCGTGGCTATGCCTGCCCCAACGATTCCGAGTTCAGGGAAAGGACCAATGCCATTGATTAGACAGTAGTCTAAAGGGATATTGATCGCCGCCCCGACCATATGAACCAGCATAACTGTCCAGGTTAGTCCGCGACCTGTGTAAAAACCTGCTATTCCTGAACTCAGAACCACTAATCCGGCTCCTAAGGTGAGGATTTTGAAGTAGGTTACCTCCAGGGTCCTTATCTGAGGCGAGTGGCCGATGAGGTCGAACAACATATCGGCTATAAAATAAAGTGAAGCCAGCAGCGCAGCTGACATGAGGGAGAAGTATATACCTTGCCAAACGGCTGCACCCAACCGGCTAAATGATTGAGCGCCCGTATATTGGGCCACAAAGGCATTAGTATAACTGGCAACGCCCATAAAAAATGAGATGCTCGTGAAAGAGATGATACCTGCCGGCAGAGCAGCGGCAATCGCGTCTAACGAGTAATTGGCCAAAAAAATTCGGTCAGTGAACTGCATTAGGGTAATCGAACCCATGGATGCCACCAGTGGGAGACTGATGGCAAGGACTTGTCGATAACCGTTCGGTTTTGACCAGCGCTTAATCATAGTCTACAAAATACCAAGCAAGGATTTAGTCTGGTTTCCGGGATTTAGGTCTCCGGCCTTCAAGCCGTAGAAAGACATGTTACTCATTTGCATTTGGAATAATATATGTCACCTTTAGTTCTTGACAAGATGTATTCCAATTGAAACAAATAAGCGAATAAATAAAACTATAAACTAATGTAAATACTAAGGCTAAGAGAGGAGTATTTAAGATGAAAAATGTTGAGATTGAAACCAGAGACGGAAAAATGATTATCACGGTTGACTTGAGCAAGAACTTCGGTTTATCGAGGTCAGGCAAAACCATCATAATCGCCAGCACCGAAGGCAATCAAAGACATGACAATGTATTTGTGGGCCTTAACGTTTATAAATACCCTAACGCAGGATAACCCTTTCAAGACGAATCTTAATAATCCTTTGCGATTTTAAGCTTGTAAGGATTACTGAAAGACCCATATGGAAAGCAATTGCCCTGTGGGTTTCTTTTTTTTGACGAGTTTGCATTTTGCGGGTGGAAAAATCGTGATCAGGACTTATATTATTATATATTAAAGGCAGTATCTATGTTTGATGGTAAAAAAGGAGCAAACATGTCAGAACATAAAACAATAATTTTACCTAAAACAATGTCTCTCGTTGAGCGTATCTCGGGTGTAAGCAGAGAGGTATCAGAATGGATTAAATCCCTTGAGGAGCCCTTTAATGTTGCTACCGATGTGATACATCTGGCAAAATGTGAGCGAAACGATAAATACAGCTATCACTATATCATTGACCGAGCTATAAAAGGTCCTGAAAAAAAGGCAACTCATCAAGAATCTATGGTGGATGATATTAAAACAAGAAAGTAAGTTTTTGATAAACGAGCATCTTTTTTGAAAAATCAATTTATATTTAGGATTTGATGAACCCCCATTCGAGTAAGCGCCGATAGGCATATTTCGCTTGTTTGCTTTCAGTGTCGAATTTGAGGTAACGAGTGTATTCGACTGCCGCATTTCTCCTATGCCTCATACCTTCAAGGGACAATCCTTTTAAAAATATGGTATTGGGATTTCCAGGCAACATTTTTTCATAGCTGGTAAATTCTGCATAAGCGGAACCAAAATTTTTTTCCATTATTTTAGCCATTCCATTTATGTGATAAGCTTGTGCTTCTGTTGGATTCACTTGTTTGGCTCGATTTGCAAATTGTCGCGCCTTTTCGTATTTTTTTTGGCTTTTCTTTAACAGTTGTCGAGGCCTGAGGGGCCTAAAAGCCGCGTCATTACTGGATTGCTATCTACAAAATCTCCAAAAGGTAGTGGCAATAATGAATGATAAATA
>CAYRFN010000289.1:0-4187 GCA_964423495.1 uncultured Desulfobacteraceae bacterium | reverse complement strand
CTTTACGCTGAAAATTTACCAGGCTTTCTTCAACTAATTCGGAGAAGAACCAAAATTAATAACTATGGAAATATTCGAGAAGGCAGACAAACTAAAAAAGCTTCCCCCTTATCTTTTCAAAGAGATTGATCGGAAAAAGGCCGAGATCATGGCCCGAGGCGTAGATATTATTGATTTGGGAGTTGGGGACCCCGACCTGCCTACACCACCCCACATCATTGAGGCCCTAAAGAGTGCAGCGGATAACTCTATTAATCACAGGTATCCTTCCTATTCAGGGATGAGTGGTTTCAAGGAGGCCGTTGCCCAATGGTACAGAGGAAGGTTTGGAGTCGAAGCGGGCCTGGATGAAGTGGTTTCTCTTATTGGGAGCAAAGAAGGTCTTGCACATTTTCCAATGGCCTTCATAAACCCAGGCGACATAGTCTTGGTACCCTCACCGGCTTATCCAGTATATAATATTGCCACCATTTTTGCCGGTGGAGAGTCTTTCTTCATGCCACTATTAAACGAAAACAACTTTATGCCTGATCTTCACTCTATACCCAATGAAATAGCTTCACGGGCTCGCATCATGTTCATCAACTATCCAAACAATCCAACTTCGGCAGTAGCCAGCATAGAATTTTTCACTCAAGTCATAGAATTTGCAAGAAAAAATAAGATATTGATATGTCATGATGCAGCTTATACGGAGATAACGTTTGACGGCTATCGAGCTCCCAGTTTTCTGGAAGTGGAAGGGGCCAAAGAGGTGGGCCTGGAATTCCATTCCCTTTCTAAGACTTACAATATGACTGGCTGGCGTATTGGCTTTGCAGTAGGAAACCGGGAGGCAATAGGCGGGCTTGGGGTAATAAAAAGCAATATTGACTCTGGTGTCTTTCAGGCCATTCAGATGGCCGGCATAGAGGCCCTCCGTGGTGATCAATCCTGCGTAAAAGAGATGGTTTATGTATATACGGAGCGTCGGGATCTGATGGTCAGGGGCTTAAGGAATGCCGGCTTTGATTTGGATTCGCCGAAGGCAACGTTTTACCTGTGGGTCAGGGTTCCTGAAGGTTACACATCCACTCAATTGGCAAAGCTTTTATTGGAGGAAGCCGGACTTGTGGTGACCCCTGGAATCGGTTTTGGAGAACCCGGAGAGGGTTACTTCCGCATTGCACTAACACAAAAAATAGAAAGGCTTAAAGAGGCTATAGAAAGAATTGACGCTATAAGTCTCTAAATAACTGTCCTGCGAATATCCCACAAATTAAAGGCCTGTACGTGACGAGATAGGAGACCGATTGTTTTAGGATGCAAACCGCTTATATCGGGATAGGCTCAAACCTTGGAGACAAACTGAATAATTGTCTTAAGGCCATTAAATTGATTGATAGAATACCCGGCTGCCGGGTAAAAGCAAAAGCCGACTTTTTTCACACAGAGCCAGTGGGTGTTGAAGACCAGGACTGGTACGTTAATAGCGTTATTTCTTTACTGACTGAAATTTCCGCACATCAACTGCTGAAATGTCTTCTGGACATTGAGGAATGTTTGGGGAGAGAAAGAAAGCGAAAATGGGATCCACGAACTATTGACTTGGATATCCTCTTCTTTGCACAGGATGTTATTAACGAGGAGAACTTGACAGTTCCTCACCCCTTTCTGCAAGAAAGAAGGTTTGTCTTAGTGCCAATGGTTCAATTAGCCCCGGATTTAATACATCCGGTTCTGGGAAAGAGCATGGCGGAATTGCTTGATGCTCTTCCAGAAGAAAGGTCAGCTGTGATCCCGCTTATGGAGGAATAAATGCGGATTATTATCCTCGCAGTGCTTGGTTATTTACTTTATCGTATACTACGGGGTTTATTTACAACCGGTAAGAAACTTAAAAAGAGCCCAAATACGGGCCCGATTGACGAAATGGTCCAGGACCCTTTCTGCCAAACGTATATTCCTTTAAGGGATGCCCAAAAAAAGATCATAAATGGGAGGGAATATTTTTTCTGCTCCAACGAATGTGCGGATAACTTTGAGAAAACAATGAAGAAATAGGTTATTTAAAACTTAAAAGGGAGGAAATATGAAGTTTTTCATTGATACAGCCAACATTGATGAAATCACAAAAGCCAAGGAAATTGGCATGGTTGATGGTGTCACTACCAATCCTACCTTGGTTTCCAGAGAAGGGAGGGAATTTAAAGGATTAATCAAGGAGATATGCGATATTGTGGATGGTCCGGTCAGTGCGGAAGTAGTAAGTGTGGACACAGACGGGATGGTAAGAGAGGCCAAGGAACTGGCAAAGATAGCCGATAATATTGTAGTGAAAATACCCCTATTAGAAGAGGGCCTAAAGGCTGTCAGAATTCTGGCCCTTGAGGGAATCAACACTAATGTGACCCTTTGTTTTTCCCCTGTTCAGGCATTGATGGCTGCGAAAGCAGGGGCTACATATATCAGTCCTTTTGTGGGAAGATTAGATGATATTAGCCAAAGGGGCATGGAACTGGTAGAAGAGATCATCACTATTTATGAAAATTACGACTTTAATACTGAGGTTATTGTGGCAAGTATCCGAAACCCCATTCATGTGCTTGACGCCGCCCTTATGGGGGCGGACATTGCGACCATTCCCTTTAAGGTCATTCAACAGCTGATAAAGCATCCACTTACGGATATTGGTTTGGATAAGTTCCTTGCCGACTGGAAAAAGCTGGGATAGATATGCCTAATGCAAGGGTGACATTGGCTTTTTCTTTTGGTTTGGCCTTTTCATTGTGTACTAATTCTCTCGTATCGGCCGATATTTATCGCTACATAGATAAAAATGGTGTCTGGCATTTTACTAACATAAAAACGAACCACAGGTATAAACTTTATATACGGACGGCCAATAAAACACCATCTGAGTATATTAACAAATATGACGATGTTATCAGCCGTGCATCAAGGCAGTTTGGTGTGGACCCTTTCTTGATTAAGGCGGTTATCAAAGCAGAATCTGACTTTGACCATCAGGCGGTCTCTCATAAAGGGGCACAAGGACTTATGCAGTTGATGCCTGATACGGCTGACGAAATAAATGTGGAAGACCCCTTTGATCCAGAAGAAAATATTTTTGGGGGCACCTGGTACCTAAGTCATTTATTAAAACGTTTCAATAATGATAAGAAGTTGGCGCTGGCTGCTTATAATGCAGGCCCTGAAAAGGTTGAGGCCCATCGAGGTGTGCCTCCCATTCCTGAATCTAAGGCCTTTGTCAAAAGGGTAATGAATTATTATCAATTGTACAATGAAAGTGCTGAATGAGATTTATATGTGATATGTTGATTCCCACTGATGAAAAATTGATTGTTCAGTTAGGAGCAAAAAACCGGAACTCAATATAAGAAATGGGTTTGGTAGGTTTGTTATGGAAGTAGGGTCTCAGGCAAAAAAGAAATCAAAATTACCTAATACCTTGACGATTATAAGGGTGGCCTGTATACCATTGGTATATATATGCCTAAATTTCCCAGGGAGATGGGGAAGTTTTTTTGCGGCGGCGTCTTTTGGCCTTGCCTTTATTACGGATATCCTGGATGGCTTTTTTGCAAGAAGGTATGAGGCCGTAACCGTTTTAGGAAAATTTCTTGATCCGTTGGCGGACAAGATCTTGGTTTCTGTGACCATGATCATGCTTATTCCCTTGGGCAGGATACCAGCCTGGATAGTAGTTATAATTATTGTTCGTGAAATAGCCGTTACAGGTTTCAGGGGGATTGCGGTCAATGAAGGGGTCGTGATACAGTCAAGCGCCTTAGGAAAGTACAAAACGATTTTTCAATCAGTGGCCTTAGTGGAACTCTGTCTTCATTATACTTATTTCAATATCAATTTTCATGTTGTTGGGATGGTCTTTTTATGGGGCGCATTGATCCTGACTTTATGGTCTGCAGGGGATTATTTTCGGCAGTTCAGCCAGGTTTTTTCCACTCGCAAAAGAGTAAAATGACAAAAGTTTTTCTATTGACATAGAATCCGCTTATTGTAAAATAAGAATAAAATCTGCGGGAATAGCTCAGTTGGTAGAGCTCCACGTTGCCAACGTGGTTGTCGCGGGTTCAAGTCCCGTTTCCCGCTCCAGAAGACAAAAAGTTTAGGGCGGCATAGCCAAGTGGCTAAGGCAGCGGTCTGCAAAACCGTTATTCACCGGT
>CAYRFN010000288.1:0-4200 GCA_964423495.1 uncultured Desulfobacteraceae bacterium | reverse complement strand
GCTTCTTGTCGGAAGCACGCAGTATCTCACCTTCGTATGGCCCGGTGGCACATAACAGCCGTTCAAAGTCAAGGCTGGTGACCACGTTCTCAAACCTTCCGTAGCCATAGTCGCCCTTTACCTCGGGGTCAAATACCTCATAGCCCGGACACAGGACGATCGCCCCTACTTTTACTTCTACCTTGTTCGGCTTTTGCTTGAGATCTATGGCGTCATTCCCACAGACTGTCTCGCAAATACGACATTTCTTCTCTTTAAGGTAAAGGCAGTTTTCATCTATATACGTGATAAGGGGAACTGCTTGAGAGAAGTATATATGGACGGCTTTATTCGACGATATGTCTTGATTATATGGATCAGGGCATTCGACCGGGCAGTACTCTACACAGGTCGTACAACCCGTGCATTTGTCCTCTATAATGTATCTGGGCTTCTTGGTCAGGGTTACCTTAAAGCCTCCTGCTTTCCCTTCTACACCGTCAACTTCAGTTAAAGTCAGGACCTCTATATTGGGATGCCGGCCGACCTCGACCAGTTTGGGTGCGAGTATTCACATAGAGCAGTCATTGGTGGGATAGGTCTTGTCAAGCTGGGCCATATGGCCGCCAATAGCCGGTGATTTTTCAACCAAGTAAACCTTAAAACCCGCAGTGGCAAGATCAAGAGAGGCTTGAATACCGCTGATCCCTCCACCGACAACCATGACGTCTCCAAAATTACTGTCCGCGAAACTTTTACAAAGCTGTTCAATTTGTTCTTTTTCCACTTCTATCCGCCTTTATCAGATTAGATGGTTCTCTAAATCACTTCTGCGATAATTTCTGTGATGTCTTTAACCTCTATGTTTTCAGTAACATCCAGGGTTAACCTGCTATCCTCAAACATGGTAATGCAGTATGGGCAGGAAGTAACCAGCATCTCGGCCCCGACCCCGATAGCCTGTTCCAATCTGAGGTCGGAGAATCTTTCACCCTTTTGAGTTTCCATCCAAACCCTTCCTCCTCCACCTCCACAACAGAGACTATCTACGCGCGAATCAGGCATCTCATTCAGCTCCAGGCCGGGCACCTTCTTTAAGACCTCCCGGGGCTCGTCATATATGCCATTATGTCGACCCAGGTAACAGGGGTCATGATAAGTAACTTTCTTCCCATACTCCTTGTTAAGCTCAAGCCTCCCCTCATGAATCAGATCGAATAGATATTGGGAGATATGAATCACCTCAAAGTCCACCATAAATTCAGGATATTCGTTTTTGAAGGTATGAAAGCAATGAGGGGAAGAGACAAGGATTTTCTTCACCCCGTTATCAATAAAAGTTTTGATATTTTCCCTGGCTAAGCGTTTGAATACCTCCTCATCACCCGTCTTTCGGATGCTTTCTCCACAGCAATTCTCCTTGGAACCCAGTATCCCGAAATCCACCCCTGCCTTGTTAAGGATATTGGCTGTAGCAACAGCTACCTTTTTTAATCTCGGGTCATAGCTGGGATAGCAGCCGGGAAAATACAAAATATCCATCCCCTCGGTGAACATTTTTACAGAAAGACCTTTCGCCCAATCCCCCCTCTTTGCTCGTTCTTCACTCAAGGTGTTTCCTTCGCCAACAAGACTTCCTCTTATGGTGCGGATAGGCTGGACGGGCGTAGGAAAAACCCCATATTCCGTGGCAATCCTGCGTAAGGCGACCCCGGATTCTATCTGTTGTACGTCCCTCGGGCACTGCTGAGGGCATCTTCCGCAGGTCGTACAAAGCCACATCTCTTCACTTTCGATATCAGTCAAACCGAAGGTAGCCTCTCGGGCTAACTTGCGCATACTGAAGTTTCTAACCCTGTTCCACGGACAAACAACATCGCATAATCCGCATTGAAAGCATCTTTTGAAGGCGTCTCCACCGCTCTCTTTTATGACATCAATGATCTCTTTGTAGGGGGCTAAAGTCTCCACTGTCTTTCTTAATCCTCTTCTTTCGCCTTAATGTTTCAACCCTTCTTTGACTCCGACATTCGGGCAATGGTATCCATTATCTTGTCCAATCCATATTTGTCTGCCAGTGATTCCAATCCGATCTCCAGATCTTCCTGCTCCTCTTCTTCTTCTACTTCCTCTTCCCTTTCTTCGTAAGTCAGGGCATCAACTAAACACCACTTAACACACAAGGGCTCTTCTTCGCCTTCACACATATCGCATTTCAGAGGGAGACCGGAATCGGGTTCTTTGAAAATATCCCTGGATGGGCAGGAAGCCCTGCAGAAGGCACACTCTTCGTATTCCTTTCCGTCAATCACATATTTGTCTCTGCCCATACATTCGGCTGCAGCATACTCACCTGCGAACACAGGAACATATATATCTTTTAGTGGTTCATGAATGACCCGAATACGAGACCTCGCCGGATTATTGCCGCTATATTTCGGCGCAGCGTGAAAGGCGGAGCAGACTACCTCACAGGCCCGGCAACCATTGCATTTGTCAGCATCAACTTTTATTGTTTTAACTATTTTCTTTTTTTTCTCACCCATGACGGTTACCACCCCTTCACTTTATTTCTTCTCTTTTTCCGCCGAAGCCTCCTCTTTGGAAGGTTCATCTTCACTATCCGTCAAGATCCCCCTTTTAACAAAGTCTTCGCTCACGTAATCCAAACCCAATTCATGTAAAGACTCTTTAGTAGGAATACCCTCATTATTCCACCCCTTGAATTTGTAATACGTATCTAAGAGCTCCTTTTCAAGTTCGGGAAATCTTTTCTTCCAATGGTTCTCTGGAGGCTTCTCATCTTTTCTCCTCATGCCTCTTCTTATATTAACGGCTCTAACTAAAGTTCGGTACCTCTTGGCTACTTGCGTTAGTTTGGCTTCATCCATATCGATCCCGGCACCTGATGAGATAAATTTCGGGTAATTGTGTATATGATAGGGAGGCTTCAGGGGAAATGATGACAAACCGGCGCACATGCCGAGGGCGTCATCGATGTAGTGCATCCTCTCTTGCCAGTCAACAATATCACAACACATTTGAACAGTTGGGTAATATGGATTTGAGTTTTCTCCGCGTGGTTCCCAGTCCAAAAAATATTGCTTGAACTTTTCATCAGGAACCTGAAACCAGTCCTTTACAAACGCTTCTCTATGCTCTCTCTTAGGATAAGGCGCCTGGGGGAACTGCCCTTCAATCTGGGTAATGTTTATCTTCTCGCCGGTAGCATACATAAGGAAATAAACGGGATTCAGCATTGACAGCTTGAGAGGCAGTTGCTCATGTTTTTTAATATTATTATGAGCATATGCTTCTGCGCCGTTACCAATCTCTCTGGCAGCCCAATACGTACCATTGGCCAAAACATCTCCTATTCCTTCCCGCCTGACAATTCTGTCAAGTAACCAGTAAAATCTCCCCTCGTTATCGGATGGCATTCCAGGGAAATCATCGTCAGTTAATATGCCGTTTTCATAAAGTTCGAGGGCAAAGGCCATAACCTGCGGGGTTGAAAATCCGTCCACCCCATACTCCGTAGCACGTTGAGCGATTTTTAAACCAAAATCCAGGTCTGACATGGCCGCCATTGTATACGTAAGTTTCGAGAAGCATTTCATCATGTATGTTGGCTGTCCTGGGGGGGAGATTGTTGCCCCGCATTTCATGGGACAGTTATAGCAACTGATCAGCCGCGTCTGCATAGTTTCCATAGTCTCCATCCACTCCCTTGCGACTTCTTCGTTCCAAAAATCTTTTCTGCGGACGCGGGAGTTTCCCCACATGAAATTCTCGGTGTGCCACTTCTCATCATGGGTTGCCATCTCTTGCGGTGACCCAAGCCCTTGTAAAATGGTCATTACTCCTGGAATCGGGTTTTCATTTCGGAATTTTATATATTCCAGCACTTCGTTGCAGAGCCCCATGAATTCATCCGGCCGGGCAACATTGATGTCCTTTGTTCCACGAACAGCTATCGCCTTTACCCCTTTGTCTCCCATAACGGCCCCTATTCCGAGTCGGCTGGCGCTGGACCTGCCTTGCTCGATGGAAGCCATATAGACCCTGTTTTCACCGGCCATGCCGATAGTAGCCACCTGGACTTTCGAATCATTCAACTCCTGTTGAATAAGTTCTGCAGTTTCAGTAGCTCCTTTACCCTTCAAATGAGAGGCATCACGTATTTCTACCTTGTCATTGTTTATCCACAAATAAACCAGA
>CAYRFN010000287.1:0-4203 GCA_964423495.1 uncultured Desulfobacteraceae bacterium | reverse complement strand
GTACAGCTCTCATGTGCGTTAATCCCCATGATATGCAGACCATCATAACAGAAAGTTAAAGGGGTCAAGTCTATGTTTGACTCTTGCTATTTTAATTCAAATGATTCCGCTATGTTTAGCCTATTAAGAAAGAGTAAAACGCGAGATGAGAAAATTAGCTTAACTTAGTGTCCACTTTTTGGGGTAAAGATAAGCTCATGCAAGCTCACACAACGCAGCTAAGCTCTAATGTTCGCGACAAAACTGATTTCAAATATCTCGTAACGAGGAGGAAGTTTACATGAAATTCGCCATCATTTCAGACACACATTTTGGGGATGACACATGCGCCTTAGTCGCTAAAAAAAAGGGTACAAACCATATTAAAGCCGGCCCCAAATATAAGGATTTCAAAACCGCAGTAGGTGAAGACAACGACTATCTGGTCCTTGCTGGCGACATTTTTGATTTTTCTATAGCTCCTTATGAGAGGGCTTATGAATACGGAAAAGCCTTTTTTCAGCTTATCAAGAAAAATAATATCGCCAAGGAGATAGTATATATACCCGGTAACCATGACTCTGATATCTGGCATATTATTCAACACCAGAGGAATGTAATCAACAGGCTTCATAGAGGAGAGATGCCGAAACAGTATGAGCATTCTGTCGCTGGGATTATAGATGACAGTATAGTATAAAGGGGTCACCCATTAAAGGGCGAGTCAAGTGAAAAGACACCTCTCCCTGCAAAAAAATCTCTTTTTTGCTTGGCTCCAGCCTCCGCATCAGCACGGCCCGTTTTTACCCCTTTTCGCATCCGTTACTTCTTTATCATTGGTTCTGGGTCAAATCTTTGATTGACTCATGAACGGTGAACGGGGGACAACGCTCTTTAAAAATTCAATAACTTTTGATCGAGCTATGATTTATTAAGTTATTAAAGAGCGTCCCACTCCATGAAGTTATTAAGAGACACGGCATATTTGCCCCCATCATAGTACATTAAGCAGTATCGTAGAAAGAGTGAAACAGTAAATCGGAAGGAAAGGAATAGAAACTTTAAAAACGTATTCATGAATTAACCCGAAACCTCAATAAGAATCAACGGTAAACTTGACCCCTTTACTTTACGGCACGGCATTCGGCGATGGTCACTACCAATAATTTCCCTCAGTTATTCCCTCGAAATCATGAAGATATGCCTATCACTGTTGAACTCGGGTAATAAAATTATGTTTTATTAATGTTGTCAGTAAAAATACATCCAAGATAACTGCAACTTTATTCTTTCGCCATCGAAGGCCATTTTATGCCACAAAAAGAATACTATCAAATGAATACCAGCGAAATGCTGGAAAATTTAAATACCAGCGGTAAAGGCTTATCGAAAAACGAAGCTGCCAGACGCCTGAAAAAATATGGAAAGAACGAACTGAAAGCAAAAATAAAAGTTCCGGTTTGGTTGATTTTTCTATCACAATTTAAAGAGCTTCTCATATTAATACTCATCATTGGCGGTATTATCTCATTTCTCATCGGCAATTTCCGAGACGGTACAATTATCTTTCTGATTGTTTTTGTCAATGCGGTGATCGGTTTTGTGCATGAATACAAGGCTGGAAAAATTATTGACAAATTAAAAAGTCTAATTACATCGCCTGCAAAAGTCATTAGAGATGGAGACCTCACGGAGATTTCGCAGGAAAAACTTGTTCCCGGGGATATCGTAAAAATAGACGAGGGGGATAAGCTGCCTGCCGATGTGCGACTGATTGAAGTGAATGGGCTCAAGACCAATGATTTTGCGTTGACCGGGGAGTCCCTGCCGCAGGAAAAGAAAATCGATCCCATAAAAGAGGATGTCTCCATCGGTGACAGAATTAACATGGCGTATGCCGGCACAACCGTCGCCATTGGAAATGCCACCGGTGTGGTGGTAGCGACTGGTATGGAAACAGAAGCAGGCAAAATTGCCGGGTTGACCGAAGAAGCGGGCGACACAAAAACGCCGCTCCAGAACGAACTGCGTCGTCTTGCTAACCAATTGACCATTGCCGTGATTTTTCTGGGTGTCGGATTATTTGTACTGGGATTGATCCAGCATTTCAGTTTGTACATGAGTCTGGTGTATGCGCTTGGTGTGGCGATGGCCATGGTTCCCCAGGCATTGCCCGCTCAGGTGACGGTTGCGCTTTCTACGGGCAGCAATCGCCTTGCGGTTCGAAAAGCCGTGGTTAAAAATCTGCTTTCCGTGGAAACCCTGGGTTCTACAACTGTAATTTGCACCGATAAAACCGGCACGTTGACGAAAAACGAAATGACGGTCAGGTCAATATGGTTCAATGGTATAAAATATGTGGCAACCGGCGTCGGATACGAACCGAAAGGGAAAATACTCGACGAGAATGAAAAACCATTGAGCAAGGAACAACTCCAGGAGCTAGAAGTCATCATGGATGCGGCGACCATGGCATCAAATGCCAGAATACATAAACCGGATAAGAAGCATAAATCCTGGTATGCCATCGGCGATCCGACTGAAGCCGCCTTGATTACTGTTTCATCCAAGGCCGGTTTTTGGTCCAAACAGGAAGATAAGGAGAATCCCGAGATTCAGGAATTCCCCTTTGATTCGGAAATCAGACGGATGAGTTCTGTGAGGAAATTCAGTGACGACGTCATAGTGACCGTGAAGGGGTCGACCCAAAGTATTCTTTCCATCAGCAAATATATCTACAAAAACGGTAAACGTGTCGCCATAACAAGCCAGCAGAAAAAAGAAATTAAAGAACTAAATGAGCAGTATTCAGAAGAAGGCATGCGGGTTCTGGCGATTGCCCGGCGTCCATTAACCTCCCAGAAAGGTGAGTATGAACGAGAAAAAGCAGAGAAGGATGTGACATTTCTGGGTCTCATGGCTATGATCGATCCACCTAAAGAAGGAGTTAAAGAGGCAATTCAGCAGGCACAAAAAGCGCACATTCGGGTATTTATTCTAACAGGAGACCATCCCGAAACAGCACAGGCAGTCGGTCGAGAAATCGGTCTGCCCGACCCTGGTAAATCAACGCCGGTGATTATCGGAACAGAATTGAAAAAAATGAACAAAAGAAAGCTGAAAAAACTATTGAGGGAAAATCAATACATCATATTTTCTCGGGTCGATCCAGCGGACAAACTACTTATCGTTGCGACACTGGAGGAACAGGGTGAAGTCGTTGCTGTAACAGGAGACGGCGTGAACGATGCACCGGCGCTAAAAAAAGCGCACATCGGCGTTGCCATGGGGCAGCGTAGAAATGATGTTGCCAAAGAGGCGTCGAGACTTGTTTTGCTGGATGATAATTTTTCCACCCTCGTCCATGCTGTGGAAGAAGGCAGAACAATTTACGCCAATTTGAAGAAAACAGTTTTTGCCTCTCTAACGACAAATGTTGGGGAGTTGGCACTGGTACTTTTGGGATTGCTGGCGGCTGCCCTGGGTAATTATCCGATTCCCATTCTGGCAGCTCAGATACTGGCAGTCGATTTATTGGGCGAGATTGGTCCGCTGACGCTTCTTACTTTTGATCCCCCGGGGAAGAATACGATGACCAGACCTCCGCGGAAGATCAAAGAACACATGTTGTCCCTTATCTCGGCTTCGGAGATCACATTTATGGGAATTGTCATAGGCGGGTTGGCATTCCTGAATTTCTTTTTGTTCATGAGGCGCGGCGGCATATCGTTAACAGTTGACGATATTAATACTGTGCATTATTTTAAAGCGGCTGCTTTAAGTTATTCGACGATTGTATTTTGCCAGTTCGTCAATATACTTCAGCGAAGGGAAGAACGTATTTCTCTGTTTAACAGAAATTTCTTTTCAAACAAAATATTGCTCATATCGATTGTCATTTCCATTGGGCTCGTAGCATTGGTAATCTATGGGCCTTATATTAGTCATTTTCTTGCATTCGCTCCGATTACACTCACTGACTGGCTGTTTATTCTTGGGGCAGCCGTTATTTACCTGGTGATATTCGAGGGTCTCAAATTCTTCAAAAGAATTAACAGTAATTCATAAAAAATTGATAGAATATGCCTTATTGAAATCAAAGGGAATTCTCAATGAAAGAAAAAAATCTTTGGTTGACTCATGAACGGGTGAACGCTCTTTAAAAATTCAAGGTTCTTCTCCGAATTAGTTGAAGAAAGCCTGGTAAATTTTCAGCGTAAAGTA
>CAYRFN010000286.1:0-4209 GCA_964423495.1 uncultured Desulfobacteraceae bacterium | reverse complement strand
AATTAGCCGTGTAATCGTAAAGGGGTGAGTCAGTCAGTGCAAAATTCAGGTAATATATTTGTTGATGGTTTTCTCCAAGCTTCAATTGCAACATCCGTAACATACGGTGACACAGCCCCCAAAATAATTTGAATCTCATTATGTTGCTTTGTTTTACCGGTAATAATCCCACCCCTTTTTTCTTCATCTACTATTTTCTCAAAGACTTTAATTTTCATTTCTTCTGTAGTGGCCAAAGACCATTCCCACACCTGGTTAAATCCTGCTTTTATCGATTCACTATGATGGGCTGTATCATCTGTATGAGCTTTAACTCCAATATCTTTACATCTTTTCCTAATTCCCAAAGCAATTGTAGTTGCAAAAGGAAGGTCAATATCCTGAGGAGTAATTGGCATATTTATGATCTCTCTTTTACGAGCTACAATTCCAATATCGGTCGTGACCAGTGTTACTACTTGAACAACAATTTTAATCCTTTGATGTTGCTCTGTTTTACCAGTAATTATGCCTCCTTCTTTCTTTTCCATATCTGTCTTTTTTTCCAATATTTCAATCCGCATTTCTTTTGCTGTATCTAAAGCGGCATTCCACACTTGATCAAAATCCCGTTTTATGGTGGTTCTATAATCAACATATTTCATTGCTTGGTTTACTTCATATGCCAATAGTGCAGCAGTGCCAGCACCAAGAACTGTTACTAACGGAACAGCACATCCAGATATAAAAAATATGCATAAAGTCAATATAATGGCTATCAACCGTTTTTTCACTTTACCCCTCCTGGCATTCTTTAAAACTTTGTCTAAATATTTTCCATTTATGAACCTATGGGTACAGGCTATTATTTAGCTTTCAGCTTCTCCCACAGGTTGTTTTACACTTTGTTGAATACAATGGATAATAGACATTAGTTGCGATAGTAAGATAGCTGGAATGCCACCAAATGCTCCAACAACGCTGAATACTGCACTCCAGCCCAAGGATTCCTGAAATTTCCAGTAAAAGGCAAAGAATTTAAATCTATTTACAGATCTGGCTTTCTGAAGGCCTTTGATAACGCTCACTATAATGATTAGGACAAAGAATATGAATATTGCTAGATCCCTCAGGCCAAGCAAAGTAATGCGGAGATATGTTCTTCTTAATTTTGACTTCAAATTGAACAATTCTTCAGAAAGGTCTTTTTTACGTTCATTGAGTTGTGAAATTCTATTATTCAATTCTGAGATCTCCAGTTCTTCTTTTTTTCGGATGTCATCCATTAGGCTAGTCTGGAGATGGGAGTATATATGAATCAAGAGGTTTACTTTATCGGGATGTCTTTTTTGCCATAGTTGTTTCAGATAAAAAAAATTGTTAATGTTTCCTTCAATTTTATATCCATAGCTTCGAATGATGGCATCCAATTCTCTTTCAACAGCGGCTTTATAGGAAATGTTGGCATTTTCGAATTGCTTCTCTATTTGTTGAAGGATACCTAAATATGTAGCCAAGCTAATGGGTATATCGCTTTGTAAGAATTTGCTCACTTCGAGGAGTTTTGGGGACGGCAAATTATACTTTCGTGAGTCAGGATCAAATATCAAAGCTTTTACAATAGCATCTATAGCAATTGACATAAAGCCCAGCTCCCGGGCTTGACGGGATATATCCAGAAGTTCGGGAAGCTTTCGAAATTTTTCCTTTGCCTTATTTAGCACTTTGGCAGATTCCTCCTGGCGCCCATTTTCAAAAAGAAGGCGAGACAATGACAAGTAATCATTATTATCTTGACTTAGCTTAACCGCTTTGTCTATTGCTTCTGGCACTTCTTCAGATAATGAATGCTTTATGCTAAATACAACCAATGGTAATATATCATTGATATCTTTTGATCGCTTTACGGCCTGACTGATGACGGAGCCAGCTTCTGAGTAATGCTGAGAATTAATGAAGTATTCAGCAAGGGAAATAACCTGATCACTTTTTTCTGCAATTACCGGCGCTTTTTTTATAGCTACATTTGCCGATTCATTCATTTTGTTTTTAGTAAGGAATATTACTAAGTCTATCAAACCTTTCATATCTCCTAGGCCACTATATATATCGATGAGAAGCAGGGATGTTTTGGATGCCTCAACCAACTGATTGTTTTGGATGTAAGCGTTGAGAACATTTTGATAGATATCAGCCATATGTCTATCCTTTAACCAGGCAGCTTTCAATGAAAGGTTGTTTAGTTTTTGGAGAGCATCTTGAACCTTTTCTTCAACTCCAATATGCCGATATAGTGCAGCCAATGTATAGTAATAGTCAGGTGATTTGAGCTGAATTCGACCCCCCAATGGCACGAGAAAAGGATCTTTGGTATGAATCTCTGGTAATTCTATCCATTTTTCCTGTGTGTTTTCAAGAATATAAATAGTTCTTTCTGCAGAAGACATCTTTAGCAATTCATTTATCTTGATAAGTTTTTTATCAAATTCATCAATATTTTCTTTTTCTGTTGTTTCAGAAGGAGGGGAGGTTAATTGGGCAGAGGCTACAAAGGGGAGGAAAAAGAGCATTTCCATTACAATAAACACAATAATAATCTTTATTCCGTGTTTAATAAAAAAAGCTTTTTCTCTAATGAAGACATAAATAAAATGATTCAAAACCATAATTGGGAAAAACCATATAAAGATCATTGCTACCCAATTTGAGAGTGAAAATATAGTTAAAATGAAATTATATTTCGAAACTTTTGAAGACAATTCTGATACTTCGTTTCGAATGGATTTGTTTTCAGTTTCTAATGAACTAATCTTTGCATTTAAATCATTTTTTTGTAGTCTATAAGATTTTAGAATATCTTCCTTCTTTTCCAAAAATTTTTGTTCATCATTTTGTGGTTTAATTGTAGGTTGCTGGGAGTATGCCTGATATGGAAATAGAAAAATAGAATTCAGAATAATACAAAATATCAGGGTTATTATATTCATTCGAGAAACCCTTAATGTAAATTTAAATGTGTCGGATATTGAAGCACCAGATGAATTATATTTGATTTTAACTGACATTTTTTCCCTCGCTCTTGATTATGTATTGGTTGTGGATGGACCCACTTCTTAGGGAATAAAATTCCAATTAATCTTCCCAGCACAATATTCTGAAAGGCCGACTTATAACCATCGGGCATTCCTTTGTACACTATACCATATTTTATCTCCTTTAAGACATTATCTCAACAAAAGTATTTGATTGGACTGTTATTTAAGTCCAAGACTCAGTCTGAATGCCCAATTAAGGATAAAAAGCGCACTTACCAGCGCCACGGCCATTCGGCCTTGGCCTTGTTTTAATCGAAGAAAACTGCCACGCACAAGCTTAATACCGAAAAGCAGGCCTATTGCATTCCATGCAAACACGAGCACAACAGCAAAATACAAAAAGCCTCCAAGAGGGCAGTTCTGCACTGCGAAGGTCCAGTCACCTTCAGCCATTGCCCAAAACGACCGGGTAAAACCGCAAAATGGACATGGGTAACCAGTGAGATCAAGAAATGTGCAATGCTTCAAGGGCAAAAGATCGTGAGGAACCCAGTTTGACAGCAACAATGCTATTCCTGTTACAAGAGATAGAGGCAAATGTTGCCCCACTACATCCCAATATGAAAGAGGGCGTATCCAGGATAAAAATGCAGAAGCATTAGCATTAATTTGCTGATCACCAGTAATATCCATCAGGAACTGTTACCTCGGTTATTGAGTCTCCCCGCCTGCATCTGGTTCCGTGGTCGATGTTTCCCCGGTGACGGCTTGTGTCTCAACCTCGCCGAATATATCACGGTAGGCCACAGTCAGGATACAGGCCTGAATGGGTGCGGTTATTACGACACCAATACCACATGCAACCGCCCCGATACTGCCGATAATACCCGTAACAATGGAGAGGCCCAAAAACGGCCAAAAATTTGTCTTAACCTTGTTAACACTCTCCATAGAGGCAGGCCAAAATTCCATGTGCTTATCGACGATGAGGAATACCCCAAACATCAGAAGGGCCTGAGCCGCATATATTACGAACAAGGCGGCAAGTTGCCCAACACAAGGAATAAGATTAAGAATAACCGATGCTATGACAAGTGCAATTCCCCAGACAAAGATAAAGAGGAAGGAATTAAGGAAATAATTACCTGAATTTTGCACTGACTGACTCACCCCTTTACGATTACACGGCTAATTT
>CAYRFN010000285.1:0-4338 GCA_964423495.1 uncultured Desulfobacteraceae bacterium | reverse complement strand
TTCTTCAAGTTCCTTGATTCTTTGCTCAAGCTCATAATTGGAAACAGCACTGAAAGCAGTTCGTGGAATTAAGAAAGAAAGGAATACAAACGCCAAAAATAGTATTCCATTTTTTTTAAAGAAACTCATATCATTATTCTCCTTGAAATATATTTTCTTGATAACGAAACTGGCGGTCTATCAGAAATGTCTTTTTAGGTAATAAAAGCTTTTTTGATCACCCCCTTTCTCCACAAAAAAAGCCATAAAGACCCTTGACATTTTCAAGAAAAATGGCCTTCATGGCTTCGATTAAAAATGCCCTCAAAAAGTCCGCCGGTTTTGGTGCGGAACCTTGGGGTTAAATAGACAAACTAACAATAAAAAGCCAAGAATTCCCTACTGGATTTCATTCCAGTCAGGCCTTCTTGGCTTATTGTTTTGGTCGCCTCTAAATATGGTCTTAAACTATATGTGCAATTTCTTATTGCCCAATAGATTAATTCTTAAGTAATTTCTTCCTCTTTGTCAAGGGCTTTTGTCATTTATTTCTTGGGTGGTCTTAAGTCTGGAGGATAAACATATTTTGGGTCTATTTCATATGTCCAGGGAAGCCCCCAATATTGCCATCCATAATGTCGTCTTTGGTTAAAACCGCGGATTTTATTCCTTTTCGCAAGCTGTCTATAGAACTTATGTCTGTTGCTGTCCTTAAAAGATGGGAATTCAAGCCCTTCAAAACCATCTTCAACATCAAAGATGTTCTTAAAACCAGCATTCATAAGGTCCTTGGCAGCAAGAGCACTTCGCATTCCATCGCGGCAAATGATGAGCAGATTGTCATCCTTTTTAAGTACCTTGCTTATCTCTTGGATAAAGTCCTTATTTTTGACATTGAATTGATATCCCAACCTCTCGCCATCCTTTCCGAACTCCTTTGTCATAAACATATATGGAAACAGATATGCACCAACAGGATGGCCTACAAACTGGTATTCAGACCTTGTCCTGACATCAATAAGGTAGGTGTCCGGAACAGTGTTGAGCATGTCATATGCTTCGATGCTCAAAATTTTTTTCGTTTCCTGGGCAAAAACATCTCCTTGAGATATGAAAAGGTACCCAAGAACAACATAAGCTAATAATAAGGCCTTTTTGACCATGACATCAATTTTGATTTATTAGATACCAGTATTTTAAAACGTTTTGGTGTAACATTCAGTAAATGACCTTAAAGATAATAGCTATTACTTCAATAATAATTTTTTTGTCAAGAAAAAACATGCGTAAACGGACAACTTGCTTGACAGATAAATCAAGAAAACTTAATATCTGTAACTACTTATATCCTGCTATTGTTGTTTGCTCAAATGATTTATTGGTCCAATAAAGAGAAACCTACTCAATGTCCAATTATATTTCTTCATAACTTTTTGGGAGCCATGTTATGCCTTTCAGTAAAGTATATTTTTCGGATCTTAGGACATCCTACAAAGAAAATCTCCTGTCCAAGCTAGCGAGGCTTATTGATAGTGGCGGTCTTGAAGATTTTATCACGCCACGAAGTCTGGTCGCAATAAAATTACACTTTGGTGAAAAAGGGAATACCGCCTTTATCAGACCACTCTTTATCCGACGGATCGTGGACCAGGTTAAAGACTTAGGGGCCTCACCTTTTCTGACGGATTGCAATACCCTTTATGCCGGGACAAGGGGTGATAGTGTCTCCCATTATAATACAGCTATAGAAAATGGGTTTTCCTATTCCGTAGTCAATGCACCCATAATAATTGCCGATGGCTTGAGAGGTGCTTCTTACTCAAAAGTCAGAATAAATAAGAAAAACATTAACATAGCCTATTTAGGGAAGGAAATAGTTGAATCAGATGCCTTGATCAGCGTGGCCCATTTCAAGGGTCATGAGTTGGGAGGATTCGGAGGCACAATCAAGAACCTTGGGATGGGGTGCGCCTCAAGAAAAGGGAAGCTGATGCAACACTCTGGCCTTTGTCCGAAAATCAAGATTAAAAAATGCGTTGGCTGTGGTGATTGTGTCCAGCATTGTTCACAAAATGCTATCTCACTGAATGAAGACAAGGCCAAGATTGATCCAGAAAAATGTGTGGGATGCGGGGAATGCATCTTGATTTGCACAAATAGTGCGATATATGTTCAAATGATAAAAGATATCTCTATTTTTCAAAAAAAGATGGTGGAATATGCCTTTGCAGTTCTGAAAGGGAAAAGTGGAAAGGCATTTTTCGTGAGCTTCTTGACCAACATTTCTCCTGCTTGTGATTGTTACGGTCATAGCGATGCCCCGATTGTCCCTGACATAGGCATTTTGGTTTCCAAAGATCCAGTGGCTATTGACCAGGCCTCGGTTGATCTGGTTAATCGCCAGGCGGCTACAGATAATTCTTGCCTCACTAGTTCAAAAAGGCCTGGCGAAGATAAATTCAGGGCTATTTATCCGAAAATTGACTGGGATATCCAATTGGAGTATGCACAAAAAATTGGCCTTGGCAGCCGTGAATATGAGATAATTAAGATATAAGGAATGATTAAATTGTTAAGTGGTTGAATGACGAACTAAGGATCAATATGGAGCGAAGAGATTTTGATCAGTATCCAATCAGGGAAAATAATTGGAGGATCTATGCCAAACTGTTGTATTCCTTAGGCGCTTATGTTATTGAAATGCAGTTTTTTCAAAAAAGGAGAAACCAATGAAAATTGAGGTTACAAAAGCTGATCTTAATCACTTAAAACCAAAACCATTAGATGAATCCGAACTTGGATTCGGGGATATCTTAACAGACCATATGTTTTTAATGGACTTTGACTCAAAAAAAGGCTGGTTCAATCCCAGAATTGAACCTTATGGCGATATATCAATTGACCCCGCTGCCATGGCCATTCATTATGGGCAAGAGATATTTGAAGGACTCAAGGCCTACCACGGAAAAGATGGAGGCATATACCTCTTCAGGGCAGAAGAAAATATTAAGAGACTAAATCGTTCTGCACAAAGGCTTTGCATGCCTGAAGTGGATACCGCCCAGGCTATGGAAGGTATGAAACAACTTATTTTGCTGGAAAAAGAATGGGTCCCAAGGAGTCATGGCACCTCCCTTTACATAAGGCCAACCATGCTGGCGACAGAACCCCACCTGGGAGTAAGGCCATCTAACGCCTACCTCTTTTATATCATTATCGGTCCTGTAGGGGCCTATTACAAAGAAGGGCTTAACCCCATTAGGATCTATGTCGAGGACTTTTATGTCCGGGCTGCCAAAGGCGGTACCGGCGAAATCAAAACAGCTGGGAATTATGCTGCCAGCCTGTTGGCCGCTGAAAATGCCAAAGAGAAAGGTTTTACTCAGGTATTGTGGCTGGATAGTGCGGAACATAAATACGTGGAAGAAGTTGGAACAATGAACATGTTTTTTGTTATTGATGATGAAGTAATTACTGCACCGCTAACGGGAAGTATTCTTCCAGGTATTACAAGAGACTCTGTAATCCAGATCGTGAAAGACTGGGGCATAAAGGTTTCAGAAAAATCCCTCGCAATTGATGAAGTTTTTGAGGCTGCCAAGAGTGAAAGATTAAAAGAGGCCTTTGGCACAGGTACGGCAGCCGTAATTTCACCGGTCGGCGAAATCACTTACAAGGGAGTAAACCATATAGTTGCAGGCGGTAATATGGGAGAACTTTCCCAGAAATTATACGACGAAATTGTTGCAATACAATATGGAGAAAAAGTCGATCCATACGGGTGGGTCACTAGAATTGATTAGATCCATCAGGTTTTGATTCACATATATTTCTCAATCTTCAATTCTTCGCTTTGGCATTTGAAGATATAGATGCGTCCAATCTAAAAGTACCTTTTAAACTTTTTAAACTATAACCATTTAGCCTTTGAGAATAAGGCAATAAAGGTATGGGGTTTGGGGGGCATCGGTATATGGGTCTCCTTAAGAGACACAATATTTATGTCTCATTCCATAGTACGGCACCAAGTCTTTAACAGCAGTTCAGGCACAGCCCCAGTAAGCAAACTTTGTGGTTGAGATTTTCTTCTGTGCCTGTCCTGGGTTTAATATTAAGATAATGGGGGCGTTCAAAAAGCTGATGATGAATTCTGGATTGTGTCTCTTAAGGAGACCCATATGTCGATGCCTGAGTACATTTCAGGGCTAAGTTGCCGTTTAAAAGAATGAAGCGGGATATTGTGGTCTTTTGAAATAGACTCCACCCCCCTATAATTCGCTAACAATTTTTTTCAGAGCGCTAATTAATTTGGTAACGTTCAAAAGGCTTCGCATTTAGAAGGACATGGGACTCTCTTTT
>CAYRFN010000284.1:0-4341 GCA_964423495.1 uncultured Desulfobacteraceae bacterium | reverse complement strand
CCATAGATGGCATGGAAATATCTGATACCGGCAAAAAGAAGATTTTAGAAGAGAATGCAAAAAAATTGCTGCATCTTTGATATTCTGTATTTTTTTTATCGACCCATCCCGTAGCTCCAGTAAGTAAATAACCCCGTGCTCCCGCACGGGGCATTTTGAAAAACAAGGAGGGGGATTGCATCCCCCTTGGTATAGTACCACCCCTTAAAGCACAATCCTATAGTCTTCATCCCCGGTAGTATCTTCCTGAGCCACTATTCCTTCATCTATCAATTTCAAAACCCGTGACTTTTCATCCGGAAATCTATAGCCCTCATAGCTTTGGCTGAACAAAAGCCCGCCGTGTTTTCCTCTCCAATAATTGCCGGCATGATCAAAACAGACTTTGGAGGTAACGTTCAATTCTTCCATCGTTAACTTCAACTCGATTAACTGTTCACGTGGTGTCAACTGTTGAATTTCTCCCTTAGTATAAGCCTCAAAAATAGGGGAACCGGGTGAGGGAAAGAAGGGACGCGACCGAATGTAATCTGGGTTTATCGCGTTTAAAACTCGGGCTGTATTTTTGGCGTGGTCTTTCCACATTTCTTTTCCGCCCAATCCCGGCATCCAATACTCAGATAGCTGAAATCCGGCTTCCATGGCTTTTCTACCACCACTAATATGCCCTTCGCTTGTAACTCCTTTTCTTATTCTTATCAGCAGTACATCATCACCTGTTTCCAGGCCGACATGTAACCTGTCCAATCCGGCTTTACGGATTTCTACTAGTTCCTCGACCTTTCTCTGGGCAAGGGTTTTGGACCTAGCATAAGTGGTAACCCGATTCAAAGACGGGAAGGTTTTTCGTATATGTTTTAAGATATCCACGAGTTTTTCCGCGGGCAGGATTAAACTGTTGGCATCTTGCAAGAAGGCGGTTTTCCCGCCGGAAACAAGCCAATCATAGATCATTACAAACCCTTGGCTGTTTTTGAATTCAGGTTTCTTCCCTAACAGGGCGATGGCTACATTTCTGTTTATTTCACCTCCGTATCCAAGTTTCAGGGAAATGGATTTAAGACTATTGCAGATGGCCGCAATTGAATCTACATCGGACTTGACTTCTTCCAGTGATCTTAATTCGAATTTTTCACCTTTGTACATACTGCAAAACTCACACCTATTCCATGGGCAATTGCGTGTAACCCGAATCAGCAGAGAATAACTTCCACCTTCACTCGGCGGTCTGTATATCCCGGTTTCAAATGTATATTTTCGAGCAGTCACTACACTCATTTTTCATCCTTTCATGCAATATCTTTCTGACTCATGCCAGATAGGAACCTTACAAGTTCTTTCCTGCTCTCAATGTCATATTGAGTCGTGATAGCGATCTTTTCCATTTCACCAGTTAAACAGCATCCCACGTTGCAGTATATGGAATTGGGAATGAAGCTTCCAGGACCATAGGGAACAAAACCCATGCCGGGAATATAGACCTCCGGTTTGCCTAAATCAGAAGCGGTATATCCGGCCACATATCCCAATTCCATATACTGCAACAACTCTTGCAAGTGTGTTTCAGAGATTCAAAGATTATTATAAATACACGATAGCGATAAGGTTTTTAAGGCGAAAAGTCCTTTCAATCCTGATGCATTTCAGTAACTATTGCATAGGCTTGGTTGAGGACCACACCCAGATCGGTCCGGCACTGGATTAGGTACCGCCCGTCCTCAGCCTTCCATCCTTCGGTGATCAGAGTATCTCCCGGGTAAACAGGATTCGAAAAACGCACTTTGAATTCTTTAAAACGGGAGACATCACCGCCTAATGGACCATTAACGATGGCCCTGGTCGCAAATCCAAACGTGCAGAGACCGTGGAGAATAGGGCGGTCGAACCCAGCCTGCTTTACAGCTTCAGGGACCAGGTGTAGGGGGTTAAGATCACCATTGAGTCGATAGAGAAGAGCCTGATTCTCGAAGGTCCTGTAGGCAATGCTAAAGTCGGGTTCCACAGCTAAGGGCAGGTCCAGGGACTCGGATGGTGGTCCGGGATCTCCGCCAAAGCCTCCGGCGCCCAAGTAAAAAATAGACCAATCGATGTCATAGAGGTGATCCCCTTCCTCGGTCTGGCCTGAAATTTCTATCTGGATAAGGGCGCCTTTTCCCTTGTCGTAGATATTCGCAACTTGCCCTATCTGAATTATACGCCCTTCGGGCGGAAAGGGGCGCGACAGCCGGATGTTATGCTCTCCATGTATCATCAGAGGCCATTCAATATCTTCGCCCAGATAGGGAAATGCCCGGATGGCTGGCACCACGCAGAAGCTTGGGAGCACCGTGAGACCGCCGGGCGCTCCTTCATAGACAAAGGGGAGATCCTCGACCGAAGCACCCACGCCCAGGGCGTAAAGAACAACATCCTTCCAGGTGTAATCAAAGACCACGGGTTCGCTCTTTTTGCCGATGACACTGAGATCGATCTGAGACATATTTCACTCCCCCATCCCCATCCCTCCCTAAAAAATAATTGCCGGGCGACGCATCTACTTGGCAGTTACTGTTTCCGGCAGCTTACGCGTGAGGATGTCCACCACCTCCTCAACCATCTCTTTGAGAACCTGTCGAGCCGGCTTAATTTCACTGATGATGCCGGAGATTTGTCCCGCAAGTCCCCCCACGTAGTCGAACTTGTTTCCCTCAACGAAGTTCCAGATAAGTGCCGAGGAGATCAAAACCTGCGTGGGGAATGGGAGGGGGTCGACACCAGATTCGGCCATCCGCTTGGCGTTTTTCGCATTTCCCGTGATGGCCAGAACCTTCATCCCCACGGCATGGGCATTTTCCACCATGAAGCCAGGATTTCCCAAACCGGCGCAAAAGAGTGGGACCTTTTCCTCGATACAGATCTGTATGGACTCTTTAGGGCGCATAGTGGTGGTATTGAGTCTGAGCATGACTTCCTTTTCCGGCAGTTCAAAATCTTCCTTCACCTTGTTAAGCCACTCCAGATAGGGCTTGGGCAGGTCCTTTAGGACCTGATAGTTTTGTCTTTAATACTCTCTTTCCCATTGTTCTTTCCTTTTTTTCTGAGGGGCCCCACCTAATGGGTCTCCCCTCATTATCGTGAGGTCCATCCGTCCAAATCCGATTGGTCGAATCCTATCAAAGGGTTTGATCCCTTTTTTTTGCATAGTCATGGAAAAGTCATATCGTATAGTATAACTTTACATTATTCGTTAAATTATCCTATATAGATGTTAACAAAAGCATATAATATATAGAAATTTATTCAATACATAAATAGCGATGATAGGAGTATGTTTATCATTATCAGTCCACAAAAACAGTCAATGGTTTACGCAGGAGAATTATCCTAATAAAATGAACTCAATTTACTGAAATCAATATTTTTCTGATGAAGCTTCGCCTCTTGGGATCTTACTGGTCCAGGGATGGAAAAGAATTGGTAATTTCTGTGTGTTAGCTTAATGAAAATGTCCCCGATAATCTCAAATTAGTTTTATGATTTATTATCAATAATTAGCGCCAAAAAAGTAAGGCACTTATGATTGAGCCGGTTTGCCTTTAACGAATTAGTATGTGGTAAATCCGTGCATGAATCTTATTCCAGGAGGATGGCAATTTTACCTCAGAAAAAAACCGTCTTTTTCCCCTTACTCTGTATTGCAATGCTTTTTGCTGTGCAGGTTAAAAGGTTATCGGGGCGGGATAACTTCATATTATCTGAGACGATTGTTGGGAAAGACATTCTTGAAGCTGAGACCCAGGCTGTTGAGTGGCTCAAGGGTCAGATTATTCCCAACGATATCGTTCCTGAGCCAGATCCGACCAGACGGAGGCTCGTTCTCAGCTATATGGTGCCTACGGATGATCCCGCTTATCCTTATATCTACAGCCGTTCGTTTATCTATGATAATGTTGGGTTATGCAAAGCTCTCTAAAGGCCCAGGAGGGTTTGATTAAGGAAAAAAGACCGAACTGAACCCTGCAATTGGTTTCGTTGTTGGAGGTACAAGGATAAAACGTATTGATATGAAAGACAGCACCGGAAATATGCTGAATTATATAGCCAACTTCCGGGGCAGCAAGATATGTCTCAGCCGACAAGAATAACCAATCTCCGGGATGCCTTTATTGTTATACGGATCTTTTAAGACTTTTTACGGTTCAATCTCCATTGCCATGTTCTTTGCACATATGGGTATTTTTGCGGTAGGTGAAGTTGGACATCTCTGAAAAGGACGCTTTGTTTGGAAAAAAAATTATAATTATTCATCTAGTCCCTAATTAAGTGTAATTATTTTTCCAGTTCTAATAAAAGTACTCGAAA
>CAYRFN010000283.1:0-4397 GCA_964423495.1 uncultured Desulfobacteraceae bacterium | reverse complement strand
ATAACCAGCAACCAATTTTTCGTTTTCTGAAAAGAGAGCCCCATGCCCTGCCTTTTCTGTTACTGATCCATGGTTAACACCCAGGGGCTTTCGATCCAGTCATAGGAGGGACGGATTTCTTAAAAGAGAGTTCCATGTCCTTCTTAAAGAAATCGAAAGACACATAAACTGTCTAAGCACAAACTGAATGTAAACACTTTTGAACATTACGAATTATTTTGAAAGAGAGGTAGATCGGATATGTGGAAGCAGACATTAGAACAGATTCAGCCAGTTTCAGATACATGGCTGGAGAAGGCATGGAATAGGCTTGATAATCTGACCAAACCCAGGCGCAGCCTGGGATTCCTGGAAGAATTGGCGGCTCGAGCTGTTGCTATCCGTGAAGAAGAAAGGCCTTCTGTTGAAAAAAAGGAGGTCTTTATATTTGTAGGAGACCATGGGGTAGTCTCGGAGGGTGTGAGCGCATATCCTCAGGAGGTCACAGGTCAGATGGTGCAAAATTTTCTGGCAGGAGGGGCTGGAATAAATGTCCTTGCACGTTGTGCCGGAGCCCATGTTAATATTATCGACATAGGTATGAAAGAAGATCTTAAAGATGCTGAAGGGCTTATTAAAAGAAATGTGAAAAGGGCGACTAATAACATAGCCAAGGGACCGGCCATGACCCGTAAAGAGGCGGAGAAGGCCATTGGTGTTGGGATTGAGATGGTTGATTGGGCACATGATAACGGGACCGTTATGATCGCTACCGGTGAGATGGGTATCGGAAATACTACTCCATCCTCTGCCGTCTTAGCGGCTTTGTTGCCGGCCGATGCGATCGATGTAATCGGCGCCGGGACGGGACTTGATGAGGAAGGCCTGAGACATAAGGTCAAGATCATAGAAAAGGCGCTTGAAGTTAACCGTAAGAGCTTTGATGATCCCGTCTCAACACTCGCGGCCGTGGGAGGTCTTGAGATCGCCGGCATCTGCGGCCTTTGCTTGGGAGGGGCAGCTAGACATATGATAGTGGTGGTGGATGGTTTTATATCAAGCGCCGGCGCCATGGTCGCCATGCGTTTGAATCCGACAGTTATAGATTATCTCTTCTTCTCTCACCTATCCTCGGAAAAGGGACACCGCACCTTCTTTGATAAAGAGAAGTTGCGTCCTGTGCTGGATCTGGATCTTCGTCTTGGAGAGGGGACCGGGGCAGCTCTGGCGATGCAGCTTATTGAGAATGCCGTGAAAATCCATAATGAGATGGCTACCTTCGAAGAGGTAGGTATAGAACCCGGGGCTTAAAGCGCAAGGCATAAGGAAAAGATTCGATGATGACCATACCCATAAAGGGGCTTTTAAGCGCTTTCAGGACGTTGACCGTTATTTCATGGCCCGGGAAGGAGAGTAAAGATCTTTCATCAGCCCTTCCCTGGTTCCCTGTGGTCGGTCTTGTTTTAGGCCTAATCCTCTACGCAATAGCATGGGCATGGATGCAACTGCCTTTCAGCCAGTGGCCGGCAGGGGGGGCAGTAATCATCTTGGCCGTTGAGATATGGCTGACACGGGGGCTGCATCTCGACGGATTGGCCGATTGGGCGGACTCCATCGGGGGTCTTTTTAGCAGAGAAAAGAGACTTGAAATCATGAGGGACGCCAATGTGGGCGCCTTTGGGGTAGTAGCCCTGATCCTTTTGCTAATGGCTAAATGGATTGCCCTTGAAAGGATCTTTTCTGCCGGGTCTATTATCTGGGTCCTTGTCATACTTATTATCTCAAGGGACATGATGGTGGAGTTAATCACCACCCTGCCCTATGCCAGATCAGGCGATGGAATAGGAAGAGACTTTGTTGATGGCGCCTCCTCCAGACATAGATTTATATCCTACATCCTATGTCTGATCTTTTGCATCCCTTTCGGTCCACTGGGTTTGGCATTTCTTGGATTGGCACTGTTCATGACATGGCTCTTTAGGAGACAGTGCCGAAGAGGATTCGGTGGGATCACGGGAGACCTTCTTGGAACGGCGAATGAGATGGTAGAACTTTTCCTCCTTGTCTTATGCGCCATGCCGGGGAAGAATATTCTCTGTTATACGGGATGGGCGTGGGTTTTAGCAATAATTTAGTGCTTTGTGAAATTGGTAGATTCAACAGGGCTCGGGAATCTCTTGGGGTCCCGCGATGCCTCGGGATGAAAAGAGATTGCTGAGCCCCTGAATTCTTTAAGAAGAGCTAAACAGTTATAGATCTTCTAATGGAAAATATTATGGAATACCAACACGGCGGCAACCCACAATCTGATCTGGTCCGATTTGGATTGATAGATAGGCCAGCCCTTGACTTCAGCGTAAATCTCAATTCCCAGGGGCCTCCTGAAATAGTGCATAATAACTGGATGGAACTTCTTAAAAACATAGAGGGATATCCCAGTGTGGACGGGGATGGAATCGCTTATTACTATCAAAACAGGTTCGGCCTTTCCCCTGAAAATTTCCTTGCCTCTAATGGCTCGACCGAGATGATCTATCTGGTACCAAGAATGCTGCGTTTTAAAAGCATTGTGATCATTACACCGTCTTATCATGACTATGAGCGGGCTTCCCTGCTCGCGGGCGCGGACGTTATACGGTTTCCTATTTCAGCAAGGGATGGATTTACCTTTCCCGAAATAATCAATGTTATTGAAATTATTAAGGATGTCGACGCGCTCTGGCTCGGACGCCCCAACAATCCAACAGGGACTCTCGTTTCAAAAGAGGATGTTTTAGAGCTGGCGAAACGGTTCCCCGATAAATGGTTTATTGTGGATGAGGCATTTATTCAGTTTGTTGAGGATTGGGAAGAGAAGAGCCTTCTCAATGAAACAGTCCGGCCTAATATCCTTGTCCTTCATTCACTCACAAAATTTTATGCCCTTGCGGGCCTGAGGATGGGAGGAGTCGCAGGAGGTAAGGAGGCAATCTCGCGCATTAAGGAGGCAAAAGAACCATGGTCAATAAATGGGATAGCGGATAAGGTTGCCCCCCTTCTCCTTGATTGCACAGATTATGAACAACGGACCCTCTCTTTGGTCGCCAAGGAACGTAACAGGATCTATCAGAAGCTCAATGAATTGGAAGGAATCCGTCCTTTTCCATCCTCAGCCAATTTCATTCTCTGTCAATGGAGTAGGGGTAGGAACCTTGACGATCTAATCCTCCACCTCCTCATGAATAGTGTTTATGTTCGTGATTGCCGAAACTTTTCGGGTCTTCAAGAAGGTTTTTTTCGGGTCGGAATTAAATCAGCCAGGGACAATGAGACATTGATATCCTTGCTGGCTTCTTCTCCCTATGGGCAGTCATGCTTGAATTATTAGGCATCATCTTCTGCGGGTTTCTCCTCGATCTGATCATAGGCGATCCCCGCTACAGATATCATCCTATAAGGATCATTGGTCAAGGGATTGTTTGGTTGGAGGGATTTCTAAGAAAATATGGTCTGAATGGTAAAAGCGGAGGAATTCTTCTGGTACTGATGATTGAGACTGGCACCTTGATCATCTCTTTCATCCTGAGTAATATATTGAAGTTTGTTCATCCCATTCTCGGCTGGTGCTTTGGTCTCTTTATTTTTTACTCATGCCTTGCCTTGAAGGACCTTTTTCATCATATTCGACCGGTGATCAGCGCCCTGAATGCCGATAATCTGCCTGAAGCCAGGGCGACTGTCGCTAAAGTTGTAGGCCGTGATGTTAGTTATTTAGATAAAGAAGGAGTTGGCAGGGCGGCAGTTGAAACTATGTCGGAAAACTTTGTTGATGGTTTTTTGACGCCTCTATTCTGGTTTTGGGCTGGAGGTGTCCTGGCATATTTTTTCGGATTCAATACGATCATACCTGCTTTGAGTCTTATGCTCGCTGCAAAGGTGGCAAGTACGCTGGATTCAATGGTGGGATACAAGAATGCTGAGTACTCCCAGTTTGGCCGGGCAGGTGCCAGACTCGACGATTTGATGAACTTTGTGCCCGCACGGCTATCGCTCATCATACTTTTTTTAGGAGCGTGGATCAGCGGCTTTCATCCGATAAACGGTTTAAGAGTTGCCCTTAGAGACAGGCTTAAGCATGATTCGCCCAATGCTGCCCACGCAGAAAGTTTCGTTGCCGGGGCCCTGAATATCCGCTTAGGCGGACCAACAATGTATCACGAAGGGATAAAAAGCAAACCATGGATAGGAGAGGGATACGCTGATCCGACATCTGACCAGATACGAATGACGGAAAGACTCATAATGGCTTCATCCTGGATTTCAATAATTATTACTTATACGGTTCTACTTTTCCCTAAATGAATTTATGAGATTAAAGTAGATTCCCACGGGCTTACACCCGTGGCACTAATATATGCAGTGTGGCTTTGAGACCTTTT
>CAYRFN010000282.1:0-4434 GCA_964423495.1 uncultured Desulfobacteraceae bacterium | reverse complement strand
ACTCAAATAACCAGCAACCAATTTTTCGTTTTCTGAAAAGAGAGCCCCATGTCCTTACTAAATGCGAAACCTTTTGAACATTACCAAGATATTACTTCTTCCAGCATTATCCGGTTAAGATTTTTTAGTGTGATGTATGGGTGAGAGCATAGTATACGATTACATCGTCATAGGATCGGGCTTCGGCGGTTCAGTTTCTGCCCTGAGATTGGCTGAAAAGGGATACCGGGTTCTGGTTCTTGAAAGGGGCAAGCGCTACTATACAGAGGACTTCCCTCGCACCAATTGGAATCTTCGCAAGAACCTCTGGATTCCGCAGGTTGGGCTCTATGGAATCTGGAATCTTTCACTACTGAGACACGTTTTCATTCTCCACGGCACCGGTGTGGGGGGAGGCAGTCTCAACTATTGCAACCAGTTACTTGTGCCGCCTGATGAGGTATTTGCAAAGCCGGAATGGGGGACGGGAGACTGGAAGGCGAAGTTGGCGCCTTTCTATGATCTGGCAAAGTGGCTGGAAACCCAACTTAATTCTCAGGCAGTTCCTGCCTAAGAATTAATACGGCCCTTCTAATTGCTTTCAAATCTTCTTTTTTAGTTGATAATTTCTTATTTTTATTCTTAAATATCATTATTCTGCCATAATGTGATGATTCGATTTCATAATATATCGATATCGCATAAGATGCCTGTTTTTGTTGCTGTTCAGTTTGTTCTTTTCCCCTTCAATTTCTTTTTAAAATGACACGACCTTTCCTATTTGACTTCTCAAAACAAAACCTGTGGCAGAAATCCAGTTCACACAACTATTTTCGATTCAAGATTTTATTTTTGGTGATTATCCAGAAACTATATACTAACTGATTAGGTTTCTATGACATCGACAATGCCGTATAACTCATAACAGTTTGTCTGTATCAAAAGGTACGTTTGAGACTGGGAGGCACGTATATTGGCTGACGAAAATATCCAAATATTGCTGGCCTTGCTTGAAGTCAGACATGGCGATCTGAACGGCCTGCAAGATCGCGTATTACGTATCACAACCACTTCGATAGCACTATTCATGCTGTTTATTGGATGGGTTATTCAGAAAGTTAGGTAAAAAGATATTCATGGAAAAATCCCGTAGCATAATTCAAGTTTTTGGGATTCCCGATAGTTTCGGATTAATCATATTACTATTCACATTCATACTCTGCATTGCAACGTATTTCCCTGGTAGTGACTTCGGTATATTTAAAATACCCTGGTTTAACCTTGCATTTCGGCGGCGTCTAAGATGGATTGCCCCTATTTTGTTTTTGTTTGGTATTGGTTTGCATATACACATTTTTCCTGCCCACCATCTCCCAGGAGAAAAGATATTGAAATCTCAAAAGCCCTTTGTTGAGATGCCACCTGTGCAGGATGAAGCCGAACTGGATAAAAGTGCCCGTGATACAGCAAGGAATCTCGACTTGGATAATGAGAGAGTCTTTGTTGACGGACCTTCTAATTTGGACTGGACCTTTCCATCAATAGAACCTTGTACATGGAACGAAGCCAATGAGCATGCAAGAAATATCTCTATTAGAGGCAGAAAAGGTTGGAGGCTTCCTACAGTTGAAGAGGTAAAGGCATTACTAAATGTAGGATTCTTGGAAGAAAAAAATATAGAAAAGGGTTTTTTCTGGACAGATTCTACTGACGGAGATTTGGTAAAGATAATTGATTTAAATAATGGAGTTTTTGAAAAAACGAGGAAATCCTCTATCAACTTTATCATTCTGGTTCGTAATGTTGCTAATGAAAACCAAGGGAGTGAGAAAATTGATTATATACAAAAGTCATTTTAACAAGTTTTTGATGCTTGTACTAGCAGTTTTGCTAGTAATTTTTTATTACGGAGCATCTAATGCTATCGATAAACCAATTAAATGGAGACGACCAGTTTACACTCACGATTCAGAATATGTTGTAAAACGGTTTATATCCAGCAAGTACGGTTTTGAAATGTTCATCGAAAAAAGCAAGGGTTACACCTTTTGGCATATCCAAATCATAAGTAAGTATCCTCTTGAAATATCCAGTCGAGCATATCTCATTAGGTTCGAAGTCAACTCAAATAAGAATTTTACACTTTATTCGAGGTTAGGAGAAGAAGACATAACTCGTGGGAACTCTTATGTGGATCATCCTTGGGAGATATTTGGTGATGGTCGCTGGCATAAATGTTCTCTTGATTTTAAAGGTCATAGAGGTAATAACTTTCTTTATTTCCAGCCCGGACATGCTCCTTCAGGCACTCTTCTTAAAATTAGGAATATTACAGTCAAGCAATTGGATTGACATCGAAATAGCTTCCTGGGTCGGCTTCTTGCCAATAAAGTAAAGGGGGTCCTTAAATAATCTATTATCAAGACGCTGAAATAAATTTGATAATTTACAGACGTCAAGACACTCAAGACTCAGTTCCGTCTAAATCTATGTCGGAGTTTGGGTTATATTGCGAGATTTTCAATCTTTTTTGTAGGCTGTATAATGCTTATCTTTAGGATTCAAAGAGGAGATTGAACTAAGTAGTTAATGAATGGGGTAAAGAACTCGAAGCAGTAATAAGATCTGGGATAGACTCTCAGTGGGTATGGATTTAAGGATCTCCTTTATTCGTACCTCAATTTCATTTCGGTCTGAAATCTCATGCTCGAAACGAAACAATTCCGACATCTCAACATCCAAAGCAGTAGCAATTTTTACAAGAATATTGAAGGAAGGATTTTGTTGACCACGTTCAATCTCGCCCAAGAATTTATAGTTGATATCAGCCTGGCTCCCAAGTTCCTGCTGAGTCCATCCCTTGCTATTCCTTAGCGCCCGTATTCTCCGTCCCAAAAGGATATTCACACTTTCTCTTAATTTTTGCATCAAACCTAATATACCCAGTCCAAAAAGCAGGATAAACCCACTAAAACCAGCAATATTTCTTGACGGGATGGATATATTAGGTATAATAACAAAAACTACCATTAGTGAATGGTTTTTTAAATGTAGGCACATACGGCTTTGCCCCTATTTGCGGGAAGAATGAGCGATAGCTTTTCAGAAAGGAAAGAAATAGAACCTTTCATGATTAGATTAAGAGTCTATAAAATAGAATGAGTAATATCAATGAAAATGAAGCTATTTTTAACAGGTGGCACTGGTTTTATAGGAAGCTTTCTTGCTGTTGAGCTTTTAAAGAAAGGTTTTTTTGTCATTATTTTAGCTCGAGATAAAGGCCACATCTCAGCGAAAAAGCGCGTGGATTCTGTTTTGAAATTTGTGTGTCCTATTAAATATGAATCATTCGCTTCTTCATATTGCGTTGTTAAAGGCAACATTACTAAAAAAGACTTGGGCCTGTCGCAAGATGATATGGGTTATATTCGTGAACTGGGAACTCATGTGGTATTACACGCTGCAGGATCTGTTGATTTTTCTAAAAAAAATGAAAGGTCGACTGCTCTAGTTAATTTGGAGGGCACAAAAAATATTTTGGAGTTTGCCAAAACATTAAACGTTAAGCAATTCAATCACTTAAGTACTCTTTATGTAGCAGGTAACCGCACTGGCACAATTTTTGAGCATGAGCTTAATCAAGGCCAGTCTTTTAATAACGTCTATGAGGAAACCAAGGCAAAAGCTGAGGAATTAATTTACAGGTGGAGTGATCATACTGGCATTCCCTATAATATATATAGATTACCTATCACCATTGGCGATAGCAGTAATGGAAAGACTTTGTCTTTCACAGGATTCTACGGATTTTTTAAACCTTTCTGGAATTTGGCAAAAAATATCCAAAAAAGAATAAACAACCACTTTCGACTGGCGGAAGCCGGAATTTGTATGGACAATGGACTAGTTTCAGCTCCACTTTTTGTAAAGTGTACTAAAGAGTCTTGGATAGATATGGTACCTATAGATTGGGTTACCAGGAACATTAGATTGCTTATTGAGAAGATGATGGATAGAACCCGAAATTTAACATTCCATATTGATAATCCTTCCGACTCTTCGTCATATGAAATAATAGAAAGGGCGCTTCCGTTAGTAGGGATTAAAGGCATTAAGTTTGTTAGTTCTAATGAAAGGAATTTAAAGTTAAGACATCCTCACAAAGTATTAAATGGTTATCAAAGAGTGGTCGATGCAATTACTGATCAATACTTTGCTTATGTAACCAATAAGAAAAAATTTGATAATTCAAACCTTATTGATATTTTGGGGATCGATTATAAGCCTCCACCTAAAGTAAATGAAATAGTATTGAAGACCATGCTTGGATATGCAATACAGAAGGAATTCAAACCCCCTATTTTTATCTAAGACTCCGCATTTAAAAGAGGTCCTTGAATTAATACAAATTAGCCGCTCTACTTTTAAAGGGCGAGTCAAGTGAAAAGGTATCTC
>CAYRFN010000281.1:0-4450 GCA_964423495.1 uncultured Desulfobacteraceae bacterium | reverse complement strand
TAATACAAATTAGCCGCTCTACTTTTAAAGGGCGAGTCAAGTGAAAAGGTATCTCTCCCTGAAAAAAAATCTCTTTTTCGCTTGGCTCAAGTATGATATGTTCTTAGAAATTAAAAGTTGTCTTCATTAGTAAATAGGCTGATTATTCTTAAATACTACTATCCTGCCATAATGAGTTGATTCGATTTCATAATATATTATTACTGCGCCGCATTAGGCCAATAAGGAGGTAGACAAATGATCAACATCAATGAGGCAAAAAATTGGTCAGTGGACAGGCTCCGGTTTGAAATTGAGACGCTGGAGCGCAAGTATGACGAGCTTCGAACGGAGCTTAGGGAGATTCAAGAAGATTATTACAATGATACTCCTAAGACTAATCCTAGTGCCTTCGACAGTCTCGGGATGAGAACAGCCGCTGGTGCTCCCATTGGGCTTTCTAGCATCCCTAGGGAACTGGAGCATATAAAAAAGCAGATTAATGCTCTACGAGATATCGTCAGGAGCGAACTTTAGGGCTTGTGCTTTAACAGGCTGTTGCCCAAATACTCAAATAATACTTGAAAACAGAATATATTTAAAAGAGGACGTTGGTTCCAAAACCACTTACGAGCCTGGAAATCGGCTTAACATGGTTCAGTATAAATGTCTCTATATGCTTAATGCGTTTTAAGATAATATGGTATTATAACGTTGGACTTTCTAATAATACGGCGCAACTAAATCTTAATTATTTTTTTCAATATTCATTTATATAAAGAGGTCAGGTCTACCGTTGACTCTTGTATGAAGTTAATAAGAGACACGATATATAATTTACCCCCATCATAGTCCAGTAAGCACGGTAAGCAGTATCGTAGAAAGAGTGAAACAGGAAATCAGAAGGAATAGAAACTTTAAAAAATGTATTCATGAATTAACCCTAAACCTTAATAAGCGTCAACAGTAGACTTGACCCCTTTACGATCCCGAGCGGCCCGGGAGCGAACGGATAAAGGTGTTTATCAGACTGAGACCGGATTACAAGGGAAAGGTAACCGAACAGGATATCACGGATTACTGCCGTGAAAACATGGCGCCATACGCAGTCCCCAAGTTCGTTGAATTCAGGGATGACATCCCAATGACCGTGACCGAGAAGATATTCAAGCGCGCCCTAAGGGAAGAAGAGATCAAAAAGATGAAGGAGAAAGGCGGGCTCTAAATCAGAGTCTCCCTTACGCAAACGTCCCCGCAAGCTTTAGGTCTTTGACTTGCCTTAGGGTAATAACTTTGTTATTATATCAAACCATTAGGAAAGCTCACATACAGGGGACTTCCCGCCCAATTATAGGCGGACGAGGCACCCCACAAGTACATATCTACTATGGGCGTGCATCAGTGAACCTTACCGTTTAAACTGCCGCTCCCTCACTTTGGCAGTTTGCCGGCAGGAGACCGGAATCATTAGGTGCTTTCATAATTAAATGGTCATATCATGTCAAGAGACCAAATCTGCTCTTGACTCATTAGGCGTCTACAAGAAGGAAGAACCGAATGAAGAACATGATACTTATAACTGTCGTGCTAACATTGTCGCTCACGACAACTATCGGCCATACCGACCCCATCCCCGGAACGGATGCGGAAGTGAAAGCTGTAGCCGGTCCCATCCTCGACAATATTCTTGAAGGATTCAAGTATAAGGACTACACAAAGTACTCGAGGGATCTGGATGATACTGTCAAGGAGACTGTGACCAAGGAGAAGTTCCCGACAGTGTGTCAACAGGTACAACAGCAAGTCGGGGTATACAAGTCACGAAAATATCTTGGTTCCTTGAAGAAGGGTAAGATGACCGTTGTCCTTTGGAAAGGCAGATTCGACGGTACGGATGACGACGTAGTTATAAAACTAGTGATCTCCAAACGAGGACAGAAGTACTTTGTCACGGGTCTCTGGTTTCAATAGAGAAAGTGGAACGTCTATAAATAATCTTTATCAAGGGGACTAGATTAAGAATGAGTGAAGATTATATTAAAGTAGCTGTCCTGGACAACGATTTTGAAGCTCAATTGCTGGAATCAATCCTCAAGGAACGTAATATTCCACATCTCCTGATTTCTTATTATGATACAGCTTTTGATGGTTTATACCAGACTCAAAAGGGATGGGGTCATGTTCGGTCACCGGAACAGTACTCGGGTGAGATAAAGGAACTACTTTCCGATATTAGGAGAAATGCGAGTGCCGACGAAAATGGGACACCCATTAAAGGACCTGTCGAACCTGATCCATGAGTTGGAGTTTAGGATCTGGTCGGAACTTTTTTGAATTTTCCATGCTATCAACGCTATCATAATAATATGTTGAGCATCGGCTCTTCACGCCCTTTCGGGCTCCGCTCACGCTCCGCCCATCAAGGGCATTCGAGCCGACCCCGCCCATTTGAGATCAAGCTTATGTATAATAGAAATTTTACCTCAGTAAAATCAATAGAAAGTGTGGGTGTTAAAGAAAAAAACCTAAATAAGGGTCTATGCTAGGAGGGATTCTCATCTTTCTAACTAAAAGGTTGTTTTGATTTATGCTATTAGATAGCCAGAAATATCGGATAAAATCCTTGTTATTTAACTTTTGGAACCTCACTGTTGAGGTTTTGACCAATCAGAGAGGAAATGGTCCTCATTATATAAACCATGGTATAGTTTTGACGCTTGGCGAAGATGACTTACTATGCCACTATTGCAAAACAAACTTAGAACTCATTTTCAAAGAAGTAGAATATGAGGTAAGGCATCCCAGACCTGTACCTAAAGGAGCAAAAGATTTAAAATTAGTAGATATTCGCACTTGGGCTGAAAAATACAAATTTGCTAATTGCCCACATTGCAAAGCTAAATATGGTAGAGGTTCTGGCTTAGAACCACCAAAAGTCCCTGGACCAGACGGAAATTACGTCTGGAGAGCGCTAGATCTCATACCAGACGATAAAACCCTGGGAGACATTTTAATCTCCTTCTTTAAATCGCGTGATTCTGAATCAACCCTTCCAAAACCTGATTACAAAATTTTAAAAGTTATTACCACCACTTTAGATGATTATGATGTTGAAGGAAATACCTCCTCCCTGCACTTATACTTAAAAGGTAAGGGCCCCAAGAAGGAAGAGGATACAAAATGCTTTATTGCCACTACAGTATACGGTTCTTATTCACCAGAAGTAAAAATATTGAGAAAATATAGAGACGAACATCTCCTTAAAAGCACCTATGGCAAAGCTCTTATATTTATATATTATCTTATTTCACCCCAAATAGCATGTTTTATACAAATGAATAAGACAGCGAGGTTTTTAACAAAGGTAATAATTTTAAAGCCAATTTTTCTATTAGCTAAAGTTCAGCTTTCCCGCAGCCTCAAATAACTGTACGAAATATAGGGGTCACCCATTAAAAGGCCCTGTCAAGAAGAAACACTTCTCCATCGCAAAACTCTCTTTTTTTTGCAGGGTCAATCCTTGCCCCAGTATGGACTGTTCTTTTCTCAAGTATCTGCACCCTCATTTTCAGATGTTTTTGGGTAGCGGTTCTATTCAATCCGCACCAGTCACCCATCGGGATCTAGGTCAGTATTTATGACCCTTGGCAGTCAATACTGCCCCAGAAAAACGTCGGTTCCTTGCCATGTTCAATTGATAGTCCGCAAAACTTATGGTTATTAGCCAAACCCTCAAGACTCATGACAAAGGCAGATCAAAGCGAAAAACTCATTCCCACTGGAGGCACTTTTTAAAAGTGCATGGAACGGTTGTCCAATCAAATCTAATGGTTATCAGCCAACCCCTATACCGGTTCACCGTTCCATGCATATCAGCAAAAGAATGTTTCCTCCTTGAAAGGAACCTGATCCCTCATCATGTAGTAACAGGCCATGGCCAGCTTGTTGCTCACAGCCTTGATAGCTACAATATTATTTCTTTTTGCCGCCTTTCTCTGATAGTATTTCCTTATCCTGACACTACATCTTTTCGCATGATGGACAGCTTCAACAAACGCCCAAGATAGATACTTATTACCGTTTTTGGTGTTCCCTTTACCCTTCCTCTTTCCATTGGAAATCCTATTGCTGGAAACACACCGACAGTAAGAGGAAAAGTTCCCAACCTTCCGAAATCGAGATATATCTCCTACCTCTAACATGATGGTCAACGCTAAGATATCACCAATCCCCGGTGCCGTCAGTAAGCATTCGAAAGGCTTCCTTATCTTGATCTTCTCTTTGATTGCCTTCTCGATTCTTTTGATGTGATGAGTCAAAAATACAATATTACTTACACTCACCCCAGCAGAGAGCACCAGACACTCTTCCTTAAATATCTTATCCACATCCTCTGTTTTAAGCTTTTTAATTTCCCTGGAACTTATCCTCTGCCCCAGGCTCCGCTCGATCATTGACTGTAGACTGAGAA
>CAYRFN010000280.1:0-4458 GCA_964423495.1 uncultured Desulfobacteraceae bacterium | reverse complement strand
ACAAAACCCGACGTGGAATATCTCACTCCCGAACATATGAAAGGCCTGCCATTTTCTATAGCAGTGCGCGTAGGTACGATGCTATACCTGTCTGGGATGATGGGAATGGAAGGTTCCATGAAGTTAGTTCCGGGCGGCATCACAGCTGAGACACGGCAAGCGATGGACAACATTAAAGCCATACTTGAAGGCTACGGTTCTTCGCTCGACCATGTCATCAAAGTCACGGTAATGCTGGCTGATATGAGTGAGTGGGAAGAGATGAACAAGGTCTACGTGACGTATTTTCCCAAGAACTTGCCCGCACGGAGCGCCCTAGGGGCCAATGGACTGGCTTTTGGCGGACGAGTGGAAATTGAGTGCATCGCTGTTCTGAAATAAAGCTAGACCCTTGGAGGTGCGGCCCAACCTGGCGCTGGTGGGGACGGCTAATACCACGCCGCCCCACAGCTTTTCGTTATATTGTAAAGGAGATAATAAATGAATGAATCAAATTATAAACAAACGGTAGATGATCTTTTTAAACGTGCAATTGAGATAGAACGGAAGGCCAGTGATATTTATAAAGAACTTGCAAATCTGTTTTCTCATATTCCAAAAGTTACTGCTTTTTGGAATGATTTGTTTAAAGACGAAATAGACCATATGCAAACGCTGCAAAATATATACAAGTCCTTAAAACAAGAACAACTCTTATCTATTTCAGATGAAAAAATATGGGATGACGTAATAAAAATTGAAAATATATTAAATAAAGATTTAATTGGAGCAATAAAAAATTTAGATGACGCTTACGAATTAGCACACGAATTAGAGTTCTCTGAAGTAAATGCTATTTTTCAGTTTTTAGCAAAAAAATTTGTTCCATTCGAAGAACGTAGTAAATTTGTTGTTTCACATATAAAAGATCACCAACAAAAACTCTTAGACTTTAGCCATAATTTTGGTGATAGAGCTTGGAGGATAAATATTAGCATTTTGTAACCGTATATAAATTACAAATATCAAAAAGAAATTTTAATGAAATTTATGAGATTTAGCTAATTTGAAATAATAGACTTCAATTTATTCTAAAATTTAATGATCTAGTTTCTCTTATATTAGATAAGGTAGTTTGATAATTTTCAAGTATTGTAAATTGCAATATAACAATGCCCCGCGTTTGCAGTTGACAACAGGGCAGTGTTTCATTTTAGTCAAGTTCGGATTCAATTTTTAGGTTTTGATTGAGTCAATATGTTCTGTGCGCTGTAGCCCTGTTGCACCTGAAACGCGTCGTTATCTCGCCCTGTGCTATCTGCTATCATTCGGCAAATATCAAGGCCTTGAGATCCTGAAATATCCAAACCATATCGGCAATCATATTATAATTTAAAAGGGATTTGCTCGTGGCAAGATATCTGACATTTTGATATTCGAGCTGAAATGCTTAAAAACTAGGGTTCGTTCGCAGTCCGGGTCTTCAGGGCAGGTTTGATTTGCCTTCAACCCTGCCGGTCACGGTCACGGGCGCCGCATCATGGACCTCTTTGACGAGGTCAAAGGCCTTTTTGACCTGAGCCTCATCGCCCTCAACCACGAAAGCCCTCGCCCCTTCGCAGCCCCCTATGCCGCCCGCCGCAACGACGGTGGCCCTGACTCCGGCAAGCGCCTCCAGGGCATGGATCTCCGTAACGACCTTAAAGGATGTAAGGGGAATCAGACCCGGAGGATCACCCAGGGTGTACTTCAGACGTAACTGTCCCATCTTTTTTGAGGCCTCGACGACGGACGGGATCATCTTTTCAAGCCCGACCGGTACGATGCAACGCAATCCGCGGGCCGTAATCACCCCAAAGGCCGCGGCCCAGGACCCGCCCATCGGGTTGGTCTGAAGGCCTCCTGCGAACCCTTCAGGATCTATGGCATTGGCTCCTTTAATAAAGACGTCATCCCTTTCATATTTTTGAAATACACCCATAAATTCCGAGAAAGGAACCTTCATTTCCTTCCCTTTTTCCCAGGCCATAAAGGTATGGTCCGAATCCGGGTTTTCCGCAAATTTGCCCTCCGTAACAACGCCGACACAGTATTCGAATTTTTGAACCGGTTTCCCGGTGAGGGCCTCGATGACGTAGCTGGTCGTCGTCCCGTTGGCAATAGCCAGCCTCCCATTTTTAAAGGCATGCTGCACTTCCGGCAAGGCAGCGACGGCTTTACCGATCAGCTTTTTTCCGGCTGCCGGTGTGAGCACAAAACTTCCCGAGACGAGCCCCTGACTCATTTGATCATTCATAGCAAATCCTCCTGTCTCCCAATACAGGGCATAGGCCGCAACCAAATCAGTGTTCAACTTTCAGGTTTCGGGTTTCAGGATTAGGGGTTTACTGACACCTGACACCCTATTCCCAATGAATCAAATGGGTTAACTTCTAAAGAACATCTTCGCACTTTGAGGAAAAGTTACGATCTTAAGCCCTAATCAACCACGGCTATGGCGTTGACTTCCAAAAGACAACGCGGATCGGTCGCCAGCTGCACCACCTGAACGGTCGTGGTGGTCGGTTTGTTGTCTCCCATATACTCGTTCCAGATCTTGTTCAGGGTATCCTGCATGGAAAGGTCCGTAAGGAAACGATTGGCCACAACCAGATCCGCAAAGGAGGCCCCAACCGATGCCAATCCTTTTCTCAGGTTCTCCAGGGTTTCACGGGCCTGGCCTTCCATGTCTTCCGGCATATTGGCAAACTCTTCCGGTATGTGAGGGTGACTGTGATAGACCGGAGCGGCCGTAACGCCCGCAAGAAAAACCGTGCTCCCTCCCGTCACCTTGATGGCAGGGGCGTAGGGCATCCAGACATCCGGGGCATCGGGCCATTGGATGTGTTCGATCTTTTTAGTCATGTTGCTTCCTCCTTTTCCATTAGATTATTTTAAAACTGATGAATTCGTAAAAGGCCCTTCTCCCCTCACCTGGCGGGAGGGGATCAATGGGAGGGGGACACCCTCACTCCAGCCCTCTCCCGTTATAAGGGAGAGGGTGTTTATGCACTTTTACGAGACCATCAAAATGTGATTCCTATGTTTCAAACGCTTAATAAAGGGGTCAAATCTTCGGTTGACTTATGTGCGAAAGAGGAGACATTCGTGCATAGCGTGCTTTGCCCAAAATCTCAAGACCTTCTTATCTTATGATAACTGCTATCTTTTGGCAAGTATTAAGATTTCTATGTTTAAGATTTCTAAATCCTGAGGTATCCAAACCATATCGGCAATCATATTATAATTTAAAACGGATTTGCTCCTGGCAAGATATCTGCAAATTTGATTACAATAATTTCGATTTGTTGAATTAATCGCGTTTTTGATGTATGTTCACTACAAATCAAGTTTTCGTGATGATGGAACAAAAACACGCCGGATAGTTAATATCAATGTTAGGTTCATTAAATGTAAACCCGATATGAATGAAGAAGAAAGACTAAAAGTAAGAGACCTTCAAACAGGTGAGCTTTATGCAAACATCGGTGAATTCGTAGTTAAATTCGAGCATGTCTGTCATGCCATGCAAACAGCAATTATATTTATGATACATGGGCAAGGCCTTAAAAATCAACAAGTGGCTAATATATTTTTAGCTGGCTACACAGCGGACCCTTTGCGAACATTGTTTGAATCTTTATTTGGGGAGCTTGTGAAACCCAATGATAATGAGAGAAAAATCATCAAAAACATATTCTCAAGAATTCAGAAACTAACAGAAAAGAGAAATGATGTCGTTCATAGCACTTGGTATATTGGCTGGGGCAATGAACAAACTCAAGACTTCTCTGAAGCACCCGGTCACAGATTACATAAAAATAAACAAGGCGCTGCGTTAAAATCGTTCAAGTACAAAGCTGAGGATTTTTCAGCATTTGTAGAAGAGGCTGAGAAATTGTCCTCTTTAGTAATGAGGCTGCATGGGTGCATTACTGGTGGATTCAGCATTGAAAAAAACTTCAAAACAAATGAATCTGGTAATGTAGTAGACAAAAGTGAACAGTAAAAACAAAGAACCTAACAAATCGTTAAACCGGATCGGCGCAAAAGTCGTACCTCCCGGTTAACTCAGGCGTTATCTCGCCCTGTGCTATCTGCTATACCCCTGCAAATATCAACTGCCTTAAATTTTAAGATATCCCCAACGTACATGGCATTCGGGCGATCCTGAGATATCTGCTATTTCGGCAAATATCAAGGCCTTGAGATCCTGAGATATCCAAACAATATCGACAATCATATTATAATTTAAAAGGGACTTGCTCCTGGCAAGCTATCTCAGGTTAGTATGTGATAAGAAGTCCCTTTTTGTGAGCCGGACTATAGGGGATTTTGCCTTGTGTGTCATCGAAAGGTTAAGGCATACGCATGTTTGGAATGTAGGTACAAAACCATTTATTCGTGGATAAGGCGACAATTGGGTGGAAAAAGGTCATA
>CAYRFN010000279.1:0-4471 GCA_964423495.1 uncultured Desulfobacteraceae bacterium | reverse complement strand
TCTAGTTTTTGAAAAAAGAACCCCATGTTGTGCCAGGGCTAAACTGCGACTTTATTAAAAGAAACCCCATGCCCATATAGTTCGCTAATGATTTTTTAAGCACTAAACTGTTACACTAACAAGTGCATTTCATTTTAAAGGAGAAATAACCCATGCAAGAATTCATGAGAATGAGCCGGTTGCCCCCTTATGTTTTTTCTGTTGTCAACAATATAAAAATGGAAGCGAGACACCGGGGCGAAGATATCATTGACCTTGGGATGGGAAACCCCGATATCCCCACACCAAAACATATTGTAGACAAACTGATCCAGGCCGCAGAAAATGGTCGTAACCACAGGTACTCTGCTTCCATGGGTATTACTAAGCTGAGACATGCCATTTGCGATTGGTACAAGAGACGTTTTAACGTGAAATTGGACCCTGACGAGGAGGCCATTGTCACTATAGGAGCAAAAGAAGGACTTTCTCACTTGGTACTTGCAACCATCAGCCCGGGCGATGTGGTCTTTGCTCCAAATCCCACATATCCAATACATCCGTATTCTGTCATTATCGCAGGGGGCGATTTAAGGAGTATTCCCATTGGGCCTGATAGGGATTTTTTTGAAGATCTGTTGAATGCCACAAAGCTGACATGGCCTAACCCAAAGATGCTTATTATTTCCTACCCTCACAATCCTACAACGGAAGTGGTGGATCTGGCATTTTTTAAAAAGATTGTGAAATTCTGCAAGGAAAACGACATGATTGTTATACATGACTTTGCCTATGCTGATCTGGTGTTTGACGGCTACAAGCCGCCAAGCTTTCTCCAGGTTCGGGGCGCCAAGGATATTGGTGTTGAATTCTTTAGTCTTTCCAAGAGCTACTCTATGCCGGGATGGCGCGTTGGTTTTTGCGTGGGCAACCCGATTTTGGTAGGAGCTTTGCGAAGGATAAAGAGCTATCTGGATTACGGCGTGTTCCAACCGATCCAGATAGCGTCGATCATCGCATTGAAAGGGCCGTATAAATATGTCAAAGAGATAGTGGATATTTACAAAGAGCGCCGTGATACGCTTGTTGATGGCTTAAACCGTATTGGCTGGCGAATCGAAAAACCGAAGGGGACGATGTTTGTGTGGGGCAGGATTCCCGAAGAATTCAGCAAGATGGGTTCTGTGGAATTCTGCAAAATGCTTATTGATAAGGCCAAGGTGGCTGTTTCACCTGGCATAGGATTTGGCGAGTATGGGGATGATTACGTCCGTTTTGCTCTGGTAGAAAATCCTCATCGTATTAGACAAGCAATTAGGGGAATAAAGAGAATTCTTTGAGTTAGAGGGTTGTATGGAACGGATCAATGTTGGAATCATCGGATTTGGAACTGTTGGGGCCGGAACGTTCGAGGTGCTTACGACAAACAGGGGGATCATCTCAGACAGAGTTGGAATAGAAGTAGCCGTTAATAAGATTGCGGATCTCGATATTGAGTCAGATAGAGGGATTTTGGTTGATCGCGAGCTATTGACCGTGGATGCTATGGAAGTGATTGATGACCCAAAGATAGATATAATCGTAGAACTAATAGGGGGGATGGAAAAGGCCAGGGAGTATATCCTTAAGGCAATGGAAAAGGGAAAGCACGTAGTAACTGCCAATAAGGCTCTTTTGGCAGAGTATGGGAAAGAGATATACCAGGCCGCTGAACGATGTGGGGTTAACCTGGCCTTTGAGGCCAGTGTTGGCGGCGGTATCCCGATCATCGGGGCCTTGAGGAGTGGCCTGTCCGCCAACAATATAAAAAGCATGATGGGGATCTTGAATGGGACTTCCAACTATATTTTGACCAGAATGACGCTGGAAGGTCTTTCTTATGAACAGGTAGTTCAGGAGGCAATAAACTTAGGCTTTGCCGAAGACCCACCTACACTGGATGTGGATGGAACAGACGCTGCTCATAAACTTGCAATTCTTGTATCCATTGCGTTTGGGTTTCCGGTCTCCTTTAAGGATATCTATAAAGAGGGTATTACTGCTCTGACCCCGGATGATATACGTTTTGCAGGAGAATTTGGTTATAGTGTTAAACTATTGGCAATAGCGATAAATTCAGGGGGTTACCTTGAGGCTAGAGTTCACCCAACCATGATTCCAAAAGGCCACATCTTGGCCAACGTTAATGAGGCCTACAATGCCATTTATCTTGAGGGTGATTTTGTTGGGACGAACCTATATTATGGGCTGGGAGCCGGAAGAAGGCCTGCAGGGAGCGCTATTGTGTCGGATGTCATGGATTTGGCAAGACAGATAAAACTGGGGATAAAGGGACTAATGCCTCCCCTCGCACATGTCAATTCACCTAACAAGGAAATTAAGATACAGCCTATTGAAGAATTGACCGGTGCTTACTATTTTAGATTCTCAGCCCTGGACAGGCCTAATGTTCTTTCAGAGATTGCAGGAGTCCTGGGTAAACACCATATCAGTATTTCGTCTGTGATTCAGAAGGGCAGGGAGACTAATGGGTCTGTGCCCATTGTCATGCTTACACATGAGGCCCAGGAGAGTAATGTTCAAAAGGCCATTTCATTGATCAATGAACTAAAGGTTGTGACCAACAAGACTATAATGATTCGCGTCGAGGATAGGTGAAAATATATTGATATATGTGTTTAGAATAAAGCGAAGGACATGGGACTCTCTTTTAAGAAACCGACTAGGCAGGAACTCTTGCCTGAGTGTTCCTGCAAACTAAGGCGGGCGGTGGGCTTTCTGGATTTATGTGCCATATGCTGCGCTCCGGGCATCAAGCACAGTACCTTCCCCGCCCGCCTCAGGCAGCAGGGACCTCAACGATCCAGCAACCAATTTTTCGGTTCTTAAAAGAGAGTCCCATGCCCTTCGCTTCAGCCAGATCTTTTGAACTTTAACAGAGCATTAAAATGGGAAAAGGCAGCGGTAAAATAAAATATATCCTCCTTGTGGGAGACGGGATGGCCGACTACCCTTTGAATGAATTGGGAGGCAAGACTCCACTTGAGGTCGCTCAGACACCTAACATGGATCGGATTGCCGCCTGCAGGATCGGTCTTGTGAGAACGATTCCAGAGGGAATGGAACCGGGCAGCGATGTGGCCAACCTTTCGCTTTTGGGATACGACCCTGGAGTATATGCGACCGGGCGCGGTCCTCTTGAGGCAGCCAGTATAGGTGTAAAAATTAAACTCACTGAAGTCGCATTTCGAATGAATTTGGTTACGCTGGATAGGAAGTCAGATGATGAAATATTGATGGTTAGCCACAGCTCGGGGGATATAACAAACGAAGAGGCAAGATTCATTGTAGAGAGCCTGAAAAAAGAAATGCTAATTCCAGGAGTGGAGATATATCAGGGTGTCGCCTATAGACACCTTCTGGTGTGGGACAAAGGGCCGGAGGACGCTGAAGTCATCCCTCCGCATGATGTCCTGGATCAAAACATGGCTCCATACCTGAATCACGCTGGAAACAATCCAATTCCAAGGCTCATTCGGAGTTCCTGGGAGGTTTTAAAAGACCATGCTGTTAATATAGAGAGAAGAAAGAAGGGTTTATATGAGGCCAACTCCATCTGGTTATGGGGACAGGGAAGGGCACCAAATTTTCTACTATTTAAAGATAAATTTGGCCTTAAGGGAGGCGTCATTGCTGCCGTGGATCTTTTAAAAGGCATTGGTATTTATATTGGTTTTGAATCTATTTATGTGAAAGGGGCAACCGGTTATCTTGACACAAATTATATGGGCAAGGCTGAAGAGGCATTAAAGGAGATTGAGCGTTTTGATTTTATATTTCTACATGTAGAGGCTCCTGACGAGGCCAGCCATAATGGGAGTATTACTGAAAAAATCAAGGCAATTGAGGCATTTGATGAAAAGGTTGTGGGTACTATCCTGAAAGGCATAGTTGGATTTGAGGACTACCGGATAATGGTAGCAAGCGATCATTTTACACCAATTTGTAAAAGGACGCATTCGAGTGAACCGGCCCCATTTGCTTGGGCGAGCAAAAAAGAGATTGAATCTACGTTTGAAGGACCAGTGTTTAGCGAGAAATCGGCGGAAAAGTCTATGCTTTTTTTTGGAAAAGGACATGATTTGATGCCTGCGTTTTTAAATTAAAGGTAAATTAGCTCTTTGAAAATAAGGCATGAAGGGATTTCGGAAAACAGGTCTTCTACAATGAATTACAGGGACATATGGATCTCTTTTAAGAAAGTCGCGGTTTAGCCATGGCAGAACATGGGGTCCTCTTTTCAAAAACGAGACGTCAACTGCAAGGCCGAAGGGACATCACTGCGCTATGGCGGGCGGAGGGTTAAGTCAGTACTTTGTCTTTATGATGGCTATGGCATCAACCTCCGTAAGTTGCCGCCCGCCTGAGAAGCAACTTAACCCTAATGTTGCATAAACAACACGCCTTAGATATTAAATAAAGAATAATTCCA
>CAYRFN010000278.1:0-4510 GCA_964423495.1 uncultured Desulfobacteraceae bacterium | reverse complement strand
TAGCGCAGTGATGTCCTTTCGGCCTTGCAGTTGACGTCTCGTTTTTGAAAAGAGAGCCCCATGTCCTGCCATGGCTAAACTGCGACTTTCTTAAAAGAGATCCCCATGACCCTGTTTCATCTGTGGAATATGACATAAATATTGTAGCTCTTAAGGAGACCCATATGTCGATGTCTGAGTGAATTAAAGGTCCAATCTGCCGTTTATCAGGACTGTGGATAGCCTGCCTTTCTTAAAAGAGATATCCATGCCCCTATCATTTGCTAAAGATTTTCTAAGGTGCAAACTTATTACCTAATTCTATAGCTTGGCACCAGATAAGTCGAGAGGTTTTTACTGGGCTTGAAGGTCTGTTATAAGATCTCTGAGCGGAGAAAGTTCAGGGTCATTCATTTGATGGAGCAGATCATTTAGTGTTTTTAAAGCTGGTGTTATATAGGCTTCAAAATTCTGTTTTTTCCTTATCTTTGTCAGGTAGGAAAAGGCGCCGAGGATCTGAAGGTTTCTCTGGATTGCTAGGTAGGGATAATAGGTTTCAAATGGACCTATCCATGTTGAATTGTATTCCTTAATTAAATAGATATATCTTTGGTAAACATCATCTCGGTGTTTAGGGGATAATTTGGCATAAGGATCAATAAGCAGGGAGGCCAAATCATAACCAAGGGGGCCAAGCCGTCCGCCCTGCCAATCAATAATCCCGATATTCTCTTTGGAAATCATTATATTCCTTGATTGAAAATCACGGTGAAGAAAGAAGCCGGCATCTGCCCTGGACGCTGTTTCAGCCAAATGATCAAATGATGTATCGAGTTCAAGCCATTCCTCTTTGAGTCCGAGATAGCGGTAAAGAAAGGCGTCTTTGAAATAATCTGATTCAAACCGACGCATGATAGTGCGTTCATACCTTCCTGTCTGACAACACCATTTCGGGTCAAAACCCATAGCACCTTTGATTTGCATTTTAAACAGATGTTCCAAAACCTTTTCATATATAGGAAGTGGATTTTCGGTTGAGGATACCAAATGCTGAAGGCTTATGGTTCCCATATCCTCCATTATAAAAAGGCCATGTTCAAGGTCATGCAGGTAGATTTCGGGGATGGCGATCCCTTTTTGGTGGAGATGCTTCCCAATCATTACAAAAGCGAAATTCTCACGCCTTGAGTCCTTGTCAGCGGGGGTATTTGCCATTGCAATATAAGACAATTTTGGTGAAGACAATGCAATACGCCAAAAAACGCGTTTTGAACCATCTCCTGGAAGGGGCTGAAATTTAATGTTTTTTGTGATATAATTTTTAGCTTTTAAAAAATTTATAATGAGTCTTTTTATCTTGGTATCCATAAGAAAGAGATCTTCATTTTAACACTAAAAGACATTATTAATTATGTCGGAGTGTACTTGTTTTGCGGAAGTGACAATACTATCAATAACTTTCCTTCCCTTCTTAACAGTGACATTTTCCCAGAGAATGGATCTTCTGATTTCTACCCCCTTTTCCAGGTTATTATTCTCACCGATGATCGCCCAATCCGTTAACTTGGCAGAATCGTGGACCCGGCTGCCTGGTCCGAGCAAAAAAGGCTTACCTTGTAATGCTTCTTTATTGGCGAGGACATAACTGCTGACTGTTCCAATATCACGCCAGTAGTGTTTATTTGATACATGAGCCCTAATGGGTTTGCCTAACCTGATCAATTCCCGGTAACAAGTAATGATATTGGAATGAATATTTTCGGGAATGTAGTTTAAAAGTTCGGGGTCGATAATATGGATCCCGGTGAAGGCAAGCCTGTCTGGTTGGTCTTCAGCGGAAATATCTACAATATTGAAGCGATTATCAATTTGGATTTGGTTAAATGGCCCGTATTCATGGAGGACCAGGGTAGCAAGGCCTCTATTTTTATAATGTGCTTCAAGAGCCTCAAATAGATCGATATTCGTCATGACATCTGCATTGATGACTATAAAAGGTTCATGATTCCAGAAATCAGACACGTTTTTTATGCCTCCTCCTGTGCCTAAGATCTCCGTTTCAACCCGAACTTGAATATTTTTCCCGAATGATATATTACCGCTTACGTAATTAACAATCTGCTGGTGGTGATGATGAGCATTGATTATTATTCCACTGATGTGGTAGCCCATAAGATAGTGTATTACCCTATCAATGACTGGTTTGTTCCCGACTGGCACAAGGGCTTTTGGTTTATTAGAAGTTAGTGGACGCAATCTCGTACCGAGACCTGCCGCGAGAATCATCGCTTTCATGTGAAACCTTTTTTTGATTGCAATTATTGTAAACTGATTATACATGATCATGCATGATGTCAACGGGATATTGTTTACATTGAGAAAGTGAGTTTTAACTAATGCATACTACACTTGATCTTTCAGAACTCAACTCCAAAATCGGTAGACTCTTTATAGCCGGAATCCCAGAACCTCAACTGGATCCGGAAACAGAGGCCCTTATTCGTGATTATAATTTAGGCGGCGTGATTCTGTTTAACAGGAACATTAAAAATCCTGTTCAATTGGCTGAGCTATGTAACGATTTACAAGAAATGGCCCTGAAATATCATGGAACACCACTTTTTTTAGCAGTCGATCAGGAAGGCGGCCCGGTTTCCCGGTTTAAAAAACCATTTACCCGCTTCCCAGGAAATACTGCCATTGGAGAGGATCAGATGGCGGTGGATAGGGCAGCAGAGTTTGCTCGTGTGACTTCAAAGGAAATGAGATTAGTTGGGCTTAACATGAATATGGCTCCAGTTGTAGATGTTCAGGGAGGGCAGCCTGAAAAACATCTGGCCGGTCGGATGTTCTGCGATGATCCTGAAAAGGTTGCCTTACTTGGGCAGACGGTTGTAAGAGAGTTTCAGGCAAACCGCATAATGGCGGTGGCCAAACATTTCCCTGGCTTGGGCAAGTCACCCCTTGACCCACATCATGACCTTCCGACAATAGATGCAGACTTTAAGGAGATAGAAGAGATCGACCTTCCGCCTTTCAGAGCGGTTATAATGGAAGATGTTTGTGCTATAATGACTTCACACGCCATATATCCAGCTTTGGACCCTGATCTTCCAGCTACCATTTCAGAGAAAGTTCTTACAGGCCTTCTAAGAGAAAATTTAGGTTTTCAAGGCTTGATCATAACCGATGATCTGGAGATGGGGGCAATTGGAAAGAAGTGGGGGACGGCCAATGGTGCTGCGGCCGCCTTTAAAGCTGGTGCAGACATCCTTTTGATCTGTAAGGACCAAAATCTGGTTTCGGAGAGTTTGAATATGTTAAGAGGAAAGTTGATTAAGGGTGAAATTCCATTTCAAAGACTTGAACAGTCGGTTGAGCGAATAATGAAGTTGAAGTCTAGATTTCTTAAAAAGATAAAAAAGGTATCCCTTGAAGAAGTGCGTGAATATTTTGGATTATTTGAAAATGGAAATAGCTAACCGAAAATTTGATAGTACTGAAGGATATGAAACCCCGTTATCAAGATAATCAGTAACATCGCTCCATAGTCTGCCAAAGACATACGTAACTCTCTCATGTAGGTCCTTGGGCCTCTTCTGTATCCTCGTCCCTCCATCGCTGTGGCAAGTTCATCTGCTCTATGTAAAGAACTCATTATAAGTGGTATCAATAATGATATTGTGGCCTTTGTTCTCTGGAACAACGTTCCTGTTTTAAAATTTGCACACCTTGCCATTTGTGCCTCTTTGATTCTATCAACTTCCTCAAGAAGTGTTGGTACAAACCTTAATGCAATGGATATCATTATCGCAATATCATGTGATGGGATAGCGATAATTTTAAGTGGTCTAAGAAGTCTTTCAATACCACTTATCAGCTCTGTTGGCGATGTTGTCATCATAAGAATTGCGGCGATTAATATGAGGAGAATAAATCGCCATGTAATAAGCGTGCCGGTATGCAGCCCCTCATAAGTTACAGTTATATGCCATAGGGGAAAAGGCGGAATTGGTGTTCCATCAGTAAAAAGAAGGTGCAATAAGAATAAAAGCATAAAAAAGATTGCTATAGGCTTTAAAGCATTTAGTATATGGCGCAAAGCTAATCGAGAGATTGGAATAAGAGTAATTAAAAAAGTGCTGATTATCGACATAGTAATTGTGTCTCCTTTTAATATCATTATGCTCAGCACAAAAACATAAGCAATCTTGATCCGAGGATCCAGTCTATGGAGTATCGATGCATTAGGAATGTATTGACCCATATTATACATATTTGGTTACCATATTTAGAGACATGTAATAATTTGGTAACGTTCAAAAGTGTTTACATTCAGTTTGTACTTAGACAGTTTATGTGCCTTTCGATTTCTTTTAGAAGGACATGGAACTCTCTTTTAAGAAATTCGTCCCTCCTAGGACTGGATCGAAGGTCCCTGGGTGTTAACCATGGATCAGGAACAAAAAGGCAGGCCATTGGGCTCTCTTTTCAGAAAACGAAAAATTGGTTGCTGGTTATTTGAGTTAAG
>CAYRFN010000277.1:0-4541 GCA_964423495.1 uncultured Desulfobacteraceae bacterium | reverse complement strand
GGCTTCACATACCTTGCATCGATACTCATAAATTGGCATTTCAATCCTCCTTTAATCTTGATATAGCCACAAAGAGGTGCCCCGCCCACCTGGAGGATTGCTAATGTTTAATTCGTCAGGTTGGGCACGATGCTTTGCCGGCATGCGATTCATCCGTACCCTTTGCTATCCAGTCTAAGAATCTCTTCAGCATCCCGATCTTCTCGGACTGTCTTTGACAGGAGGGGTTTCCCCCGTTTTTCCTTTCAGCCTCCATCGACTATTCTCTCTCATTTCAGTTGATATGCTACATTGGCTGGGCGGCTCCTAACGCTCCATCGCTTGGCATAATCACCCATCATCCATGCTGTTCCCCATCTATTCAAGCAAAACAAATGCACCTCAGGTTTTTGCTTCTTCTTTCCTCCCACGTATTACTACAAAAGATCCTTCACCATATCCGGGTTTGACAGGTTCGTCTCTCGTGGTCTCGGTCAAAGCCTTAAAAATGGTCTGATTGCAGGTCAAATCCATAAACCCCGTCTGGTCCATCAGTTCAACAAGTTCGTCCACAGAGAAAAAGGTGGCCTCTTTGTAGAACACGTGCTCGTTCTGGCGGTCTAAATAAGCTCGGCCCACCACACTATCGCGATCTACAAAACCGATAATGAGAACTCCGCCATGGCAGAGAACCCGATGTGCTTCCTGCAAGGCCCTGACAATATCATCAACAAAGCAGATGGTGGTGACCATCAAGGCGAAATCAAATCGGTAATCATCAAAGGGGAGTTTCTCCGCCACCGCATCCAGGACTTTAATGCCTCGATCTTGAGCCATTTTCCTCATGCGTTTTGAAGGATCTACCCCAATTTTTATCCCCAGTGGTTCCGCAAATCGTCCTGTACCTACTCCGATTTCCACACCGCGTCCTCCATTTGGTATCATCGCTTTGACAGCCCGCAATTCGGCTTCATAGACCCACCGATTCTCCACGAACCACTCTTCATATTGCTCCGCATATCTTTCAAAAGGGGATATTTTCGGCATTGATTATTCTGCCTTACTTCTCAGAACATGTTTGCTCTAAGAATCAGTAGATGTTTCAGCGCCTTTCTGTCCTTGTGTGGTTCGAGCAACTGCTAATAATCCACCGAAGGAAAAAGCTTTCTGTCCGTATGGGGCAGGAACATGGCTGCTACATATTCGTCCATAAAGGGCTGATAGGTGGAGAGCTCTATATTGGTCATTCCATTTGCTATCTGGATGGTCCGCTCACAGGCATGGCTTGATAACAGGGCCATGCGGGCGCCCATAAGGGAGCTGTTGCCGACAAACTGGATCCTGTTGGGATCGCCGGTAATAGTCCTATGCCAATGGCTCTCGGAATGTCAAGATAACTGCCAAATCCACCAGCAACAAAAAAAGCATCTATAGCTTCAAAGGTCAAACCAACATAATCTATAAGGGACTTGATCGCCGCAAACACCGCACCTTTGGAGCGGATAAGGTTGCCAATATCCGATTCTGTGATTGTTAGGGCCTTCCCCGTTTCTGTTTCATGAGAATCGGCCACTATGAAATGGACCTCTCCCTTTTTTTCTATGATTCTTTCATCCTTGTGGGAAGCATCGAACTTTCCCTCCCCGTCAATTATCTTGTTCCTGGCAAGTTCATAAATGCAGTCAATGAGACCTGACCCACATATTCCGCTTGGTTTGGCCTTTCCAATGGTCTTATACATCACCCTGACATCATTTATGGTTATCCTCTCGATAGCCCCACGGGTCGCACGCATCCCATTTCTGATGCCGCCGCCCTCAAAGGCAGGGCCGGCAGAGGCCGAACAGCAGACTACCCAATCATTATTTCCAATCGCGATCTCTCCATTCGTACCCACATCTATAAGAGCTCTTATCTCGGGCCTATCGGCTATTCCGCAGGCAAGGATACCGGCCACAATATCCCCGCCCACGTAACTGGCCACACCGGACACCGTTTGCAATACCCCCTCCTTGTTTATCTCTATATTCAAATCCTTAGCATATACCTGAGGATAATCCTTGGCCGTGGGCACGTAGGGCTCCAATCGGATAGGGCAGGGAGTAAGTCCTAAGAGGAGATGACTCATGGTGGTATTTCCGGCAGCCACAATGGCGGTGATCTTTTCCGGGTCTATTTCATTCTCATCGGTCAGGATCTTAATAAGGTTGTTGATATTTTTTGCGACGGCTTTTTGAAGAGAATGAAGACCCTTCTTTATTCCACAGGCATGTATGATTCTGGAGATGACATCTTCACCATAGTGGGCCTGCAGATTATGGCTCCCTGCTATTCCCATGACGTTTCCTGATTTCATATGAACAAGTTGGGCAACAATGGTGGTTGTCCCCACATCAACGGCCAGCCCGTAATTCTTTTCCGTAGTATTTCCGGGCTCTATTTCTAATATTCGCCATAGATCACCATGCCTGGAAATAGTTGCTGTTAATTTCCAGGCGTTGTCTCGCAGCTTGGCTGCCAGCCCTTGGAGGCAATGCAAAGATATCTCAAAAGATGCATATTCGGTCTTATGTCTCAGTCCTCTGACAATTCGATCAATATCAGCGATATTATCTTCAGGAGAGGGCCTTTGGAGATCCAGATATATCTTCTGTACTATAGGCTCAAAAAGGCTCACGGGATCGGTGAAGATTTTTCGTACAAGGATTTTTTCAGGTGGACTGTAATCAACCGCTGCCTCTTCCATCAGGATCTGCTCTTCCTCTAAACGGGACTCGGGCGGGATGACGACCTCCAAGGACTCATTCACCCTTGCCTGACAGGCCAGGACATAACCGTCTTTTATCTCCTCTTTGGACAAGAAGCTGATAGAATGTTTGTCAGCCCTGATTTTTCCGTCGGCGACCTGAACACGACATTTGCCGCACACACCCTCTCCTCCGCAAAGGCTGTTGATGTACACACCTGCCTTTTCCGCTGCCTCCATGATAGTTCCACTGTCCACTTCAATCTCTTTCTCATCGGGCAGAAATTTTACCTTAAACATGCGAATAGTTAATCCTCTCATCCTTTCGCACAATAATTACTCTTCTTCATCGACGATTTTTACCATTGTTGAAATCTTGTCTTCCAGGATTTTGACCTCTTCAACGATAATTTTGAGGTATTTATTGTCAGGATCATTATCATCTGATTTTTCATATACCCTCCGGGTCAGGCCACCAACAACTGTGAGTGAATTTCTAAGCTCATGGGCTATCCTGTTTGACATCTTCCCCAATGTCGCGAGCCTTTCAGCGGCCACTAACTGTTGGGTCTTTTCTTCAAGCTCCGCGGTTCGCTCTTTTACCTTCTCTTCAAGCTTCTGATTGAACTGGGAGAGATCCTCGTATAACTGGGAGAGCTTGATGGCAATCCCAATCTGGTTGGAAATAGTATAGATCACGTCATTGAAGCGTTCATGGAAATAATGCTTTCTTTTAGAGGAAAAGACCACCACCCCAATGGTTTCTCCTTCCACTTTTATCGGGGAAAGCGCAAAAGATTTGATCCCTTCGCAGACTATAACATTCGTTGAGATGGGTTTATCAATCTGTTCAGCATCCAAAACAATTATTATTCTGCCTGTGAGGAAACAGTCCCCTGAATAGCTGTCAATAGTGGGTTTCCTTGTCGTTTTTTCTAAAAATGCCTTACTCAATCCCTTATGACTTTTTATCCTTAGTGTACCATCACTGTCCAGTAAGCGAATTGAACATGCATCTAGCCTAAATTCTCTTACCAGCAGGTCAACAATAGCATCAAGGATATGCTGTACGTAAAGAAAAGATGAGACAAACCTTGTAATTTCATAGAGGATTTTGACTTTCTGTCCAGCCTCTCTTGTTTGTCTGGAGATCGGGTCCATTTTTTCTCTAATCCAATCCCCTCCCTCTGCGCATTCGATATTCCGTTTCCGGCGGTATACAGAGGACTGGTTTTGCGATGAACCTCAGGACCCTTTCGGCGGTGCTACCGAAGAAAATGCTTTTCATGTCCTCTGATTTTCCTTGGCTTCCTATGATAATCATCTCGGCATCGATCTCGACCGCTTTCTTGTTGATTTCAATGCAGGGAGACCCTTCACAGACTACCTTTTCAACCTGGTCGCCTTCCAGCCCTTCCTTACGAACGAATTCCTCAAGTCTTGACTTTGCACCAAGGAATAACTTCCTTTTTATCTCAGCCTTGTACCCCAGACGATCACGAATGCACTGCTCCACGAAATCATGGTCGATTACGTGAAAGACCACGATCCTTCCTCCCCCCTGCTCCTGTAAATCCTTAGCTTTTTTGAGCGCAAGCCTAGAGCAATGGGAAAAATCGACGGCTACCAAGAAAATTGGCCCCTCTTGATCCCATTTCTTCTCCTCAGGCATTTAGCCCTCCAAAGTCTCTTCATATTTTCTTTTAGAGATTATCCTTTTGGTCTGTTTCTCATTCCGCGAGTATCCGCGCTTCCTCCGATAAAAGCGATTTTAAACGGTCGAGACTCACCGGATATCCCTGAATCGGAATCCCCA
>CAYRFN010000276.1:0-4583 GCA_964423495.1 uncultured Desulfobacteraceae bacterium | reverse complement strand
CCCGATCCGATGCACATAGTCCTCTGGCTGCCTGGGGAGTGTAAAATTGATGACGTGGCTGATCCCTTCGATGTGCAGGCCGCGCGCCGCCACATCAGTGGCAACCAAGACACTAATCTTTCCATTGCGGAAATTCTCAAGGGTTTTGATTCGTTTGCTTTGGGGTACGTCACCACAAAGGACGGCGCAATTGATGCGATAATATTTCAGGCGTTCTGCCAGGTGTCTGGTTTGATCCTTTCGATTCGTGAAAACGAGGACCCTCTCCAGATTCTCACCGGCAATCAGATTCAGCAGAAGGGCGAACTTTTCCTCTGCGGTGACAATATAGATCAGCTGCCTGACCGATTCCGCCGCCACCTGTGCCGGCTTGATCTCCACGTGGACGGGATGAAGCGTCCACTGATCGGCGATCCGTTCCACCTCAGGTGTCAGCGTCGCGCTGAAAAACATTGTCTGGCGCTCGTCTTTGGGTGGCATACCATAGACGATCTGGCGGACATCGGGGATAAATCCCATATCCAGCATTCGGTCGGCCTCATCGATAACAAGGATTTCAACTTTGTGAAGCTGCAAGCGTCCTTGTCTCTGGAAATTGAGTAATCGTCCCGGGGTGGCGACGATGATATCGACGATTTTCTCTGCCAGAGCCCGCTTTTGTCTATCGTAACCTAATCCACCGAAAACCGACTGGATCTGAATATTAGTGTATTTTCCGATGGCAAGGGCGTCTTTTTCAATTTGGAGCACCAGCTCCCGTGTGGGCGCTAGGATCAATACCCTTGGAATACCCGGTCTTCGTTTGCCCTGGAAGGGGCCCCTCAGCAACTGGGTGTAGATATTGATCAGAAAGGCGGCGCTCTTGCCGGTTCCTGTCTGTGCCTTTCCCGTGGTATCCGAACCGCTGATGGCCTCGGGAAGGATCTCCGCCTGAATCGGCGTACAGTATTGAAAGCCCAGGTCAGCGATAGCATGCATGATTTCTACCGGGAGGTCGAAATCGTGAAAGCGGCTCTGTCCTTGGGCATCGGGCACGTCAAATTGGGAGACATCCCAGACGGCCTGCAGCCCTTTCCCTTTGCCTGGGCGCCTTGATCTATGCGAATTGTGTTTGTCCCCTGAATCCCGGAGGGCAGCTATGTCTCAGCCACACTTTCTAATCACACCAATGGCCGGTCGAGCATCATCAGGCTTTATCTTTGAGCAGCGTTCAGAAACGCCGTCCCCCACCATGGCTTCCGCCTCTTCTGTCACCACCAAATCCTCCTCTCCCACCGCGATTTTCGGTGCGAGGGCGAGCCATATTAACCTTTAGTGTTCGTCCTTTAAGCTCTTTATCGTTCAGGCCGTTAATTGCCGACTGAGCGTCAGCATTATTTGACATCTCTACGAATCCAAATCCTTTTGATCTGCCCGTGTAATTGTCTTTTAAAACCTTGACGGTTTCGACTTCCCCAAACCCCTCAAAAGCCTCTTTTAAATCCTCTTCGGTCACCTCATACGATAGATTACCTACGTAGATATTCATTCTGATCTCCTTTTAATTATAGAAAATATTATGAAAACCTGACACCTTTGTTCTTCCGTTTCTCAATGGTTTTCCACGCCCCGTTATCCCAGCTGGGCGGCAAACAATCTGGGTTCTATGCAGATGGAAAAACGCTTATCTTTTTCACCTGCTCTTCGGCGAATAATATTGCCGGTACCTGATTGAGGTATTGGGTGCTTTTCTTTAGCTTTGGCTTGATCAAGGTGATTAAGCATCTCCTTAAGTTCTACTTCTAATTGATTCCGTGTACCTTCGTTCATTATTACCCCTTTTCTTTTTTATATGTGTTAGAAATTTTTTGGTTTTTACCCATGAATTATGCCCATAACATCATGGAGAGAGACTCACAAAGAGAGGTCATATCCAAAGGCCAATATAATCTTTCTTTTGGTCTCAATTCCACAACTCATACCTTTCTCAATCCTATCGACAGTCAATGGGGAAATACCTGCGTTCCTGGCAAGCTCCGAATTTCTTTTATCCTTTGGCGATCCATTCATCAATGACCTCTTTGTCAAATCGCCAGACCCCACCGATCCGAATTGAAGGGATTTTACCTTCCTTGGATAACTTACATATCGTTATTGCATGCAATTTTAGATACTTCGCCATTTCTCTGGTTGTCATAATCTGTGCCAAAATAGATTCTCCTTTGTTGTGTTCAAAATTTGGATAAAGTATGGACCGTACCCGGAAAAAACAAGGAATTTCATCTTGACTCCTCTCAATTCGATAGGGTTAATCATGTAAGCCTTCTTATTCCAGGAAAGGGAGGTCCATTCCGAAAACGAAAGCCATTTCATTCTAAGGGCTTACTGGTAGCAGTCCTCCTACCATTGGTTAAGATATATTTTGCTCGGATAGTAAAATGAGGCCGAAAGATTAGGAACATAATGAAAAAGAAAAAGCTCCTTAAAAGGATGGCAGAAGAATGAAAATCTGCTTCTTGCAGCCTTAAGGTATTATACAAGCACCTTTTTGCGCTATGATATGTCAATCTCCCGAAAGAACATCCAAGTCCTATCGAGAGCATGGTCAAGGCAATTTGAGTGGTTTCTTCATGGGAAGGCCCTTTCTTGGGGTTGAAAGACGTAGGAAATTCAAAACCCCTGCCTTTAATGGTAAAGTCATGTTGATACTTATATTAAGATCTCGAAGCTATCGGGTTGAGTTCATGATTAATAAGCCAACAGAACTATCTATTCAATGATTTCCCAAGATGCCGTTATTATGTCCGGTGCGAATCTCCTATTTTTGTTCCTTGAAGATGTCCGGAAGAAAAGATTCACGCACACCCGAGAAGCCTTTTAAATGCCACCTAATACTCCCTTTTTTGAATATAACCTTTGGAGGCCTTTAGCCATCGCATGGTTTATAAGTATGTGTTGAAGCTGGGCGGCACTCAAATTTCATTATTGATTTTGCCTATCTACCCGTAACTTCCTCCTGAAACCTGTTGGGCCGATTAAATGGAGTAGCAGTTTTTAAATATTATCAATAAGTGCCTCTTATCATTATTAAAAATAATTAAAAATTCATTTATTTTTAATAATATAATAAATTATATATTAATAAAAAAAATAGGTCAAGCTTTTTTTCTAATTTATTTTTCTTGCCATTATGAAACTTAATTTTAACAAATTTCTTATTGTCTTTCTAAAGATAAGCTCTCAGCATCTCATGGTTTTTCTCTATAAACGTTATGACTGCCCGAAGAAAGACAATGGGTGAGGGGGACGTCCCGTCCTCCTCACCGCGACCAATGGAATTGCAGAACTGAGGTTGATAGCTCTTTGTCATTGAGTCCCGGCCTTTCAGGTCATTAGCCGTTTATCATTTGTTCTTCGATTTCGCCCTCCTTAAGATTGCGCTTTGTACAGCGCCAGTTCAACCAAGAATTTGAAAACATCTATGCCCTTGAGATCGGCTGGTTCCTCACTCCGGGCATATTTTATGACCCACGCGAGGTCTAAATCGCTCTGCGGTGAAAATGCTCCTTTCTTCAGGCCTAACGACAGGGTTTCTTCGTCGAAGAGGATGAGATGCTCAAAGGCCGGAACTGCGCCGCCGTTAAGTTTTGGCCCGGCAAAGATCTGTAAATCCTGCTCCAGCACCCCAATAGACACAGGCTGAAAATCCAGCAGTTCAAAAAGGAGATCGAAAGATTCCTGTATCTGTGCAATGGATTTCTGATCCAGACCCTGTCGCGCATCCTCCAGCAGCAGCGTCAGGTCATCCCTGGTATAAGTGAGATCCAGCAGGGCCAGCGCATTTGCGTGTATTCTCTTAAGTGACTCCTTCCCCTTACTCACAAGCACATCATGATGATTCATAATCTTCTTGATATTTCTAATGCTAAACATTTCCTGCCAGCGCGGACTTTTGCGAAGGGCTACATCGGCCACGGTAGTGTGGTAGATGGCCAATTCGTTGTCGAAAACCAGGACTTCCATGATCTCGCCCTCCAGGGGACGTATGTAGAGATGGAGATCTCTGAACTTCTTGTGCTCAAAATCGGTCATATCGAGAAGTTCCTGGGTGAGGACCTTGTCCAACCACCACCTTCCGGGGGGTTCTCTAATTGTGGAAACGAGCTTTTGCAAAAGTCTGTCGAGCCTGATTTTGGCCTTTAGATTCTCTTTAAAGGACATGACGACAATCTCCTCGTAAGGAAGTTTGTGATGATTTCCTATCAAAATATGTGATCGGAGCCTACACTCTCTCGGACGATTGCTTCACCGATCCAAGCGTCGCCCCATAATGTCGTCATATTGAACAGGCGATAGTTTATCGTTAAAGGAATCTCTGATATCCTGACGAATGACTTTCTGCAACAAATCATAGTCCTCCTTGTCTATCATCTTAATCGTCCATAAATAATGCGGGGGGAAGGGCTTCGAATAAATATCTTCCAGTTTCTTAAACAGATGGCGAAGCATTGGGGTGTCAATGGCCCCATTTAACCTTGGCATCAGGGACTCCGCCTTTGCTGGACTTGGCATGTTGCAGTAGTATACGTAGACCTTAAGGGCAA
>CAYRFN010000275.1:0-4628 GCA_964423495.1 uncultured Desulfobacteraceae bacterium | reverse complement strand
TTGCCTTTATGGTGGCTATGGCATCAACCTCAGTAAGTTGCCGCCCGCCTTTAAAGCAACTTAACTTAGATAAGCAGCAACCAATTTTTCGTTTTCTGAAAAGAGAGCCCCATGTCCTTCTTAAAGAAATCGAAAGGCACATGAACTGTCTAAGTACAAACTGAATGTAAATACTTTTGAACATTACCAAATTATTAGCAAATCTGCTATTTATCTATTGTTTATCGGGAGGATAAGATGTTTGGCATAGGCATGCCAGAACTGATTATTATTTTGGTCATTGCCCTGATCGTTATCGGTCCTAAAAAATTGCCTGATTTGGCAAGGGCCCTTGGCAAAGGCATGGCAGAATTCAGAAAGGCTACCCAGGACATCAAGGAAAGCTTAGAAGTTGAAGAAGTTGAGGAAGAATTAAGGGAAGTAAAAGAGGATTTAGTCGATTCTATCAGCGGACTGGATAAATCGTCGGACCTGGAACTACCCAAATTTCCTGAAGAGGAAAAGCAAGAATACAAAAACTTCAACGAAATGCTGGAAAATTATGAAGAAACAAAAAACGAACCCCAGAAAGACGAAAAGGAATTAGGCGAGACAGAAATAACCAAGGAAAAAATCCGGGATGAATAGCGATAAAAAACAACCTTTTTTGAGTCATCTGGAGGAACTGCGTAAAAGGCTCATCGTGTGTGCTATAGCCGTGGGAGCCGGTTTTGTCATTGCATATATTTTTTCTGAAAGGCTTTTCCGATTGTTGATAGCGCCCCTTAATGCGGTTATGCCGGAGGGCGACCATCTTATCTTCACAAACCTGCCGGAGATGTTTTTTGCCTATATCAAGGTGGCCTTTATTGCGGGTATTTTGGCTGCTGCCCCTTTAATTTTTTACCAGCTCTGGATGTTCGTGGCCCCCGGCCTTTACCAGAAAGAAAAGAATCTTGTAATTCCTTTTGTTGTGTCTTCGACTATTCTTTTTATTGGAGGAGCGCTTTTTGGCTATTTTATTGTCTTTCCTTTCGGCTTTAAATTCTTCATGGGATTTGCCAATGAATATGTAAAGGCCCTTCCAAAGGTAAAGGAATATTTCTCCTTTTCCGTAAAACTGCTTTTTGCCTTTGGTATTGTCTTTGAACTCCCGGTAGTTGTTTTCTTCTTAGCCAAAATAGGGCTTGTGACGCCTGATCTTTTGAAGCGTAAACGAAAGTACGCGATATTGCTTACCTTTGTGCTGGCTGCTATACTGACCCCCCCGGATGCAATCACCCAGTTAATGATGGCCGGTCCTTTAATTTTATTGTATGAAATCGGAATTATGGTTGCTAAACTTGCCCGCAAGAAAAAGGAAGAAACGGCTGAGGATGAAACTATTGAGGCTGAGGCTCCTGTAGAATAAATTTCCAACAATCAATGATTTTTATTCCCCCCATAAAGGGGTACGTCCCTCAAGACATACCTGGGACTTCATTATGCGACTGTAGGCAGGTTCATTAATAAGACAATGTTATAATGCAAGACCTGACCCAAATTTTTTGCACAGGAATCGAGAAATAGGAATGAGGCCCCCGGTGCTTCAGGGGGCCCGTCTTTTTGGAAGACAAATTAATGCATCAGTATTACTTAAGGTTTTTTAAAAACCGGCAAGCACGCCCTCATATGATTGGTAGAGGCTAAGATGGCTGGTGAATCTCTTAGAGACTGTTTTATGGATGCCGCTTTGTCCCGGGGCGGGAAGAGAGCCATAAGCTTCTTCCGGGACGGTAAGATAGAGATGGAGATCTCTTATCTGGAATTGAACCGGGATTCAAACCGGCTGGCCAATACCTTCCTGGACCTGGGAATCAAAAAAGGGGACAGGGTCATCCTCTTCCTGGAGAAATCACTATTTTTTGTGGTTATCTATATTGCCCTTCAGAAGATAGGTGCCATTGCGGTGCCCCTGAATCCCGGGTTTAAAAAATCGGAAATGTTATATCTGCTGAAGGATTCGGATCCGAAATTAGTCATCTCTGGATCTTTCCAGGAGGCAATGATAAAGGAGATAGACCTTGTGCTGAACAACATTGTGATCCATACCGAAAGACCATATGAGGCCCTGGATTTCTTCCGGTCCGCCTCAGATGTCATAACCCCGGTAGAAATCGGACCAGAAGACCCGGGGCTTATTATATATACCTCGGGAACTACTGGAAAACCTAAAGGTGCTATTCTTTCCCAGAGGAATCTTGTCCATGATGCAAGAAATATTATTAAAATATGGGAGATAGCCGAATCTGATGTGTTCTGTCATGCACTCCCTCTTTTCCATGTCCATGGACTATGTTTTGCGCTTCATACCGCCCTGATAGCAGGCGCCAGTGTGGTCATGCTTGATGCATTTTCCCCGGAAAAGGTCATAGAGGCATTGGAGAAAAAAGAGGGGAATTACGTCTGTACCGTATTTATGGCCGTCCCCTCCATGTATGGTAAGATGATGGACTATCTTGGAGCAAAGAAAAGGGACTTTGGGCATATGCGACTGTTGACCTCTGGCTCGGCACCGCTTCTTGTCAAAGATTTTCGGAAGATAAAGAATACATTCGGTAAGGAACCTGTGGAACGTGAAGGGATGTCAGAGACTGGGATGAATTTTTCTAATCCGATAAGGGGCAAGAGAAAGCCAGGGTCCATCGGATTTCCTTTGCCAGATCTTGAGGTGAGGATTGTTGACCCTGACTCATTTGTGGATGTGGAGCCGGGTCAAACGGGCGAGATTTGGCTTAAGGGCCCGGCCGTCACGCCGGGTTACTGGAGAAAGCCTGAGGAGACGGCCAGGGCCTTTGAAAAAGGGTGGTTTAGAACCGGTGATCTGGGAAGGGTCGATGATGATGGATACGTCTATCTGACAGATCGTATCAAGCATATTATTATTTCGGGAGGCGAAAATATCTCCCCAAAGGAAGTTGAAGGGGTCATAAACCGGCATGAAGATGTGATTGAGTCTTCTGTGGTGGGTATTCCGGATAATAAATGGGGAGAGAGGGTGGTTGCAGCCGTTGCAAAAAAACCGGGTTCCACGATTAAACCCCATGAGATTCAGAAGTCCTGCAAGGAACACCTCCACGACTGGAAATGTCCAAAGGAGATCGTTTTTCTGAAAGAGTTACCAAAAAACACCATGGGAAAGGTATTGAAAGAAGAGGTAAAAAAATTTTTCACCTCCTGAAAATCCAAAGAGAGCCCTCATGATTAGAATCATTTCTGCAAGGGATATGAATAAAAGAGAGAGGATATTTTACGATGAAGAAGGATAAAACTATATGCGACTGTCGGCAGGTTCATTAGTACTGGCCGATCCTGGTTTCGGACGCGGGGGGGGGCGGGACAATGCCGGGCCGGAATTTACAAAGCAGGCGACGTTATGGAACGTAGAGACCCTTTTCTGATGGGTCACGGAAACGCAGAATCTGTTGGAGGCTTTGTCCTGATAGTGAAGTAATACGTATTCCAATCACTCTCAAAATTGAATATCGAAAAGGAGAAAAAATGTTTACAGAATTAGCAGAAAAAAGAAGAAGTGTAAGAAAATATACCGACAGGACTGTTGAGCCCGAAAAGATTGAAGCAATAATAGAATCAGCTCTTCGCGCCCCGTCCGGGAATGCGACAAGACCCTGGGATTTCGTGGTCGTTACGGAATCGGATATTCTTGAAAAACTTTCCGTGGCAAAACCCGGCGGGGCGGCTTTTATAAAAGGTGCCCCGGTGGCCATTGTTGTTTGCGGTGATCCTTCCGCGTCAAAACTCTGGGTAGAGGACTGCTCTATCGCGGCGGTCTTTCTTCAAATGGCCGCTTTCTCCCTGGGACTTGGAAGTTGCTGGGCGCACATGAGGGGCAATATGTATAATGACGGCAAGTCTTCGAGGGATTATATCGCCGGCCTCCTGAATCTGCCGGATAACCTGGACTTGGAATGTATGATCGTTATTGGTTATCCGGATGAAGAGAAAGCCCCGTACAAAAAGGAGGAACTGCGCTTTGACAAGGTAAGTTATAACCGTTACGGGCAAAGAAAGGCGCAGGATTAAGTTCGATTATAGGTAATCCGTTGTGAGTTAATGGAGAGCCATATATATTTACCGATGAGAGAGAAAGAGCCAAAGAATAAACCCGATTCAGATTCAAAGAAAAAATGATAAGAATTTGCTTTTCGGGGAAGAAGTATAGGAGAAATTGGCCTTATATGTCGAATCAAGTTTGGCTTCAGGATGTTGTGGGGGCGATTTTCGTTAATAAAGGAGGACGTCCCGAGAAATTGAGAAATTAAAGCTGGCATTGAAAGACAAATCAAAGCTCAAAGAGATTTCAAGGGAGCAGCGGCTTGTGTTCAGATCGTCAGTGGAAAAATTATTTCCACCAGATAATAGCCAGACACCTGGGACTTCATTATGCGACTGTCGGCATGTTCATTAATAAGGCAATGTTATAATGCAAGACCTGATCCCAATTTTTACATTGCTATAGATTAAGTATCACAAGTTTTTTTGAGGCCGGTATGTTTGCGATAAATAGCAGATAGCACAAGATAAGAAGGCCTTGACTTTTCTTTGACAGTTGTAGAGGGGGTAGCCCCCTGAAACCCGCGTCAATACTG
>CAYRFN010000274.1:0-4646 GCA_964423495.1 uncultured Desulfobacteraceae bacterium | reverse complement strand
TGAGGGCCTGGCAATTGACAGGAATAATGCTCGATCCGATCTCTTAAATTGGCTCGTTAACGTCTCGTTTTTGAAAAGAGAACTCCATGTTCTGCCATGGCTAAATTGCGACTTTCTTAAAAGAGATCCCTATGCTCCTACAACTCACTAATGATTTTTTTCATAGCGCTAAATTGTTACGCTTTTTATAATATAGAGAATTTAGGTGGTAAAATATGTCCCAATCTATTCAAAATCTCCTGGCCGATCATAGAGTTACGGCATCGGCTCCGTGCCGCATTGACTCTGGCGGCACATGGGATATAAAGGCAATGGCTCTCCCTCTTCAGAGGATAGAACCAACTACTGTCAACATGGCATTGAACCTCAGAACATTTGTGGTCCTTTCCCCTTACAAAGCTGGCTGGATCAAAATTTCATCCCAGGGCTTTCCTCGCGGGGAGTCATTTTCTAAGGACAAGCTCCCCTTTGATTCTGCTTTTGGCCTGTTTTTCGCTGCCATTTCATACTTTGGCTTACACAGCCTCGAGGTCAACATTAGATCCCAATCACCCGTTAAGTCGGCACTTGGAGGGTCCAGCACGGCCATGGTGGCACTTGTCAAAGCCTTATCGAAGGTGTCTTATATGCTTGGTGGTAAGAAACTATCGAGGGGAGAAATTCTCCACTTAGCATATCACCTTGAAGATGGTATAAGCGGCGGAAACTGTGGCCTTCAGGACCAGGCTGCTGCTATTTATGGTGGGGTGAATCAATGGAAATGGCATTATGGGCATCCAGTTTCCCCTCTTGAAAGGAACTCCCTTCTTGATCGAAAAGGGCAAAAGGAGCTTTCAAAACATCTGCTTGTGGCCTATAGTGGAAAAAGCCACATTTCATTGCGCACCAACCAAAAGTGGATCAGGGATTTTCTTTCCGGTGAGACAAGGGCGGGGTGGATCAAGGTCAATGAGATCGTATATCATTTAGCTGAAGCAATTAAGGCACAAGACTGGAAGAGAGCAGCCAACCTTATAAAAAATGAGATGGCCTTGCGAAGAGAGCTAACTCCTGAGGCCGTGATACCTATAACTGAAAAACTTATAGACCAGGCAGGGTATGAAGGGTGCGGGGCCAGGTTTACAGGCGCAGGCGCAGGCGGTTCTGTCTGGGCCCTTGGAGAAATTAGAGATATAAAGCGATTAAAAAAACTATGGAAACACACCCTGGTTTCAATCAAAGGCGCAAAAATCCTTGACTGTAAGGTGGATCCAACAGGGGCCAAATAACCTATGCCTTTCCAACCTCCGCAAGTGTTTCCAAAAAAACCTTATAGAATCTCTCGTTAGCCGAAATGGCGTTTTTTAAAATAGGCATCAGTCTGTTTATATCCTTCCAATTTACAACCAGATTGGCGCTCATCGAAAAGGCCATCATATGATCCATTGTCTCAAACTGATCCCCAATCAAGCAGAGGAAAATATGTCTACGAATAGACATAGAGAGATGATTCAGATAATGGAGAACAGGACTTTCTAAAAGCTCAACCCCATCAAATCGGTCAGATAAAATCACCAGATCAAAATTGTGTAACCTCATCTTGTCAATCGCTGAACCAGTATTCTCTGCCAAAATACACCAGTATTTCAGATCTTCAATGACCTTCATGAGTTTGTTAACACCTTCAGTATCATCCCCCAATACCAAGGATAGTTTTATTCCTTCCTCAAAAAAATCAGGCGCGGACCGCTCATCTTTTTGTATGTTTTCCATAATCCTTATCAATAGACAGGTCTTTAATGGATGTGGTCTTCTCTCCTCTTGAAGCCTTAATGGAATCAATAAACCTTCCCACTACGGACTTCCTGGATGCAAAGCTTATGGCCGTCTCTTCTGTTATGAGACCCTGTTTGAAGAGACCTGCAATATGCTGGTCAAATGTCATCATCCCTAAGTCCAAGTTTCTTTCGATGATCTCATAGAAGGTCTTACTCTCAGATTCGCCGTGTAAAACCGTATCCTTTACTGTCGGATTTGAACCCATGATCTCAAAGGTAGCCACACGCCCTCCTCCAACCCTCGGCAGCAGGCGTTGGCACACAATCCATCGCAAAACATTGGCAAGCCTGACCCTGACCTGCCTTTCCTCATCGTAGCTAATCATGCCCACTATCCTGCTTATGGTCTGGCCTGCATCGACCGTATGTAGAGAGCTTAAAACCAGATGACCTGTCTCGGCCGCGGTAAGACCGATCTCCATCGTCTCCCTATCTCTCATCTCACCCACTAAAACTACCTTTGGGGCCTGTCTGAGAGCGGATCTAAGGCCATATGAAAAGGCGTTAAAGTCTATACCTAGCTCCCTCTGGTTAAATGTGGCCTTTTTTTGGGGGTGCACAAACTCCAGAGGATCTTCCAAGGTGATTATATGAACAGATTCTCTATTATTGATCTCGTTCAAGATTGCTGCTAAGGAAGTGGTTTTGCCTGTTCCTGTTGCACCTGTTATAAATATGATACCATTTTTTTCCTTGGGCATCTTGAAAAATGCCGGTGGGAGTTTAAGTCCTTCAATAGTGGGAATCCTGGTGGGCAATTGTCGCATCACAGTAGAATAACATCCCTTTTGAGAAAATACATTTGCCCTGAAACGCGTCTTCTCTTCGAATTGATATGAAAAGTCGCACGATCCTTTTGTTAAAAGTGTTTTGGTCAAACGTCGATCCCCATTTATCAAACTCAGGGCAAAGACCTCGGTCTGAAAATTAGTCAATCTGTCAATAGATGGCGTTAGTGATACCGGCATCAATTGTCCTTCACTTTCGACCTGTAAAGGCTTGTCAACCGTAACATTAATGTCCGACACACTATCATATGCCTCTGACATGATTTTCAGAATATGGTCTATTTGTTGCCGCCGCATACCCGAGTCTCCATTACACTTCTGTAAAATCGGCCGGTAGGTCTTTCAAAAAAGCAGAAAATTTTGATTTCTCATTGGCCTTGGTATATGCCTCCTCCGGGCTAATAATCTTTTTATTCAGAAGGTCCATGATTGCATCATCTAAGGTCTGCATTCCATATTTCTTTCCTGTCTGAAGCATTGAGGGGATTTGATGGGTCTTACTTTCCCGAATAAGATTTCTAACAGCAGGTGTGGCAATCATGACTTCAACGGCAGCCACACGTCCTGTCCCGTCAATACGTTTGAAAAGGGTCTGGGATATCACAGCGCGAATACTTTCAGAAAGGGTACTTCTAATCTGGGCCTGTTGATTTGCTTGGAAAACCTCAATTATTCGATCCACTGTCTTTGTTGAACCACTGGTGTGAACGGTAGAAAATACCAGGTGGCCGGTGGCTGATGCCTCAATTGCTAACGCAATGGTCTCTAGATCACGCATTTCTCCCACCAAGATAACGTCAGGATCTTCTCGAAGGGCTCCTCTCAAAGCTGCGGCAAACGAGCGGGTATGTAAGCCAACCTCTCTTTGATTCACAACGGCCTTATCGCTTTTATGAATGAATTCAATAGGATCTTCAATGGTAATAATATGGTCTTGCCGAGTCCTGTTGGCCTCATCAATAATAGCAGCAAGGCTGGTGGACTTGCCGCTTCCTGTTGGTCCTGCAATCAATACAAGCCCCCTTGGTAAGGTTGCAAGCCTGCTTATAACAGGAGGCAACCCCAGTTGTTCGCAAGTCAGAATAGTTGAAGGTATTTCCCTGAATGCCGCGCCTATGCCATTTTTCTGTTGAAAAAAGTTGGCTCGATACCGAGCAAGCCCAGGGATCTCATAGGCAAAATCAACATCACCTGTCTCTTCAAAAATCTTAACCTTGTTTTCAGGGGCTATTTCGTACAACATTGCTTTTAGCCCGTCATCAAGTTCCTTGTATTTCACTCTCTTCAACTCACCATTTATCCTCAGCACAGGCTGCTGGCCGGCTGCAAGATGAAGGTCTGAGGCCCCTTGTTCATTCATGAGCTTAAAAAAAGCGTCTATTTCTGCCATAAAACCCTCCAGATATGACCAAATCAAAAGGAGAAAACAAAGGTCTAATCTTTGCTATTATACACATGAGTAATCAGTGTTCAACCTTTTTCCTTTCATTTTCTTGACACCAACGTTCAAAACCAGACATAGTCATAAAAATCAATGAAATTTCTTATAAGAATCTGCGGATTATAAATAAATATGGATGCAAACAATGTCAATTACAGTGAAGAATTTAGTAGGAAATTTAGCTTCCTGCTATAATAGCCCTGGCTGTAATTGATGGCCGACGAACCGGTGCTATATGGGTTCAATGATGGGGCTTCTTGCCGTGTCACATAGCACAGACATGTTTGTTGAGCCCATACTTGCAGGGATACTCGTTGACTTTTTTTCTCTTGGAACTATTTATTTTTGGAGCTATCATTTTGTGTGCCGATACAATAATACTCTTGAGAAATTTTAAGATATTGGTAACGTTCAAAAGGCTTCGCATTTAGAAGGACATGGAAGTCTCTTTTAAGAAATCCGTCTCTCCTATGACTGGATCGAAAGCCCCTGTGTGTTAACCATGGATCAGGAACAGAAAGGCAGAACATGGGGCTCTCTTTTCAAAAAACGAAAAATTGGTTGCTGGTTATTTGAGTTAAGTTGCTTCTCAGGCGGGCG
>CAYRFN010000273.1:0-4650 GCA_964423495.1 uncultured Desulfobacteraceae bacterium | reverse complement strand
TCGGGATCTTGAATCGGGGAGAAATTAACTGCGCGAAGCGCTTAGTTCAACATGCGTTATGTTGAGCTCAACATAAGGCATGATTTCGTAGCAGCGCCCAGGCATAAACATCAATTGCCCCTTCTTCCACCATTGCAGACAGTCGTGCTATAAAGTCATCCCGGTCTTTATCACTTATAAAGATCCTCTTCTGTTCTATTCCTCTCCCCATAATGTGGTGCAGTACACCTGGGGGATCTAATCTGGCTAATCTCGGCATTTTTCTAAAATCTCATACCCCACCTTAACCGTCAATCACTTTCTGTACCAACGTCCACTCCACTATTTTAGAATGTCAACTAAATGAGGACATCACCAAAATTTGGGAGATCTTTAATAATAGCTCCAATCCTTATCCCCTCATTTCTGAAGTGGATGGCGTTTGTGCTTGGTTCAGGTATATTCCCGCCGCTATGGTGTAACGCAATAAGTCGCCAGTTGTCATTAAATACGGGAGACCCAGAAGAACCCGGCATCGTATCTGTTATGTATTGGACTACAGTCTCATCCACATATTTTACCTCATTATCATTCATGGCAATCTGCTTTGGTCCGCCAGCCGGATGTTGGATTATGTTAACCTTTTCATTGACTGTTACATCGATAGGCTTGAGTTTCGAAAATCCCCATTTCATTCCTGCCTCTCCCTTTATCCTAACAAGAGCGTAATCAAACTCTTCATTATTCTTAAAGAGATTTTCGGGGTCACAGTTATATTCATCCGTGGGCAAGAAATTTCCGTAGAGATCGGTCTGATAGTTAAAACGTACTTTTGCATGTTTAGCATCATCCTTGACTCTAAATACATGCTGATTGGTCAGTAGGATATCAGGGGCAATTAGAAAACCGCTTGCCAATCCTCCATCAGCTAAGGTAATATGGGCTACTGATTTTGAAACAGCGATCCCTTGCTCCAAAAAAGCAATCGGTTTTAAGTCATTATCATCGATTATCTTCTCAAAATTTTTATTCGCCTCATCCTCCGTTACTATAGCTCGAAACATTTCCATCCTTCTAGAAAGAGAGTTTGCAAAAGACGCTTTCCAAAGAACTTTGGGGCCTTGAATTGCATATTTATTCATTTCATACCTCCTAACAATTATTTACCCCAATCCCAAATTATCGACCGCCAAGGCGCCACGAAGACCAAGACTGAACGCCTCATTCAGGGAAACGAAAGAATCTTCTGAAGGCCCTAGGAACCGGTTTTCGCGTTCTTGGATCGGAAGATCGTAACATACTCAAGAATCCCCTTTATTCCTTTTAGGGATCCTGTAAGGGCATTGACCATCTCTACAGTTTTTGAATCTCTTGTTTCTCCAAACTGGGTAAGTCTCCAGCCATCTTCTAGTGTGAACTTTGTATCAACAGCCCCTATCCCGGATTTTACCTTTATACTGTACTCATCATTGTTATTTGGGAGGTAGATAATCTTGCTTTCCAAATTCTTCCCTTCTTTGTCTTTAGTTACCAAGAGATAAGGGTACGGGCGATAAAACCTAATCCCTTCTTTGTATGGGTTTTCAGGGGTGATTCGCGTAATTTCTACGCTAGCACAGCTTACCATCAAGAATATCAAGAGTGTTAGCAATGGAGGTTTTCTTAGCATGCTTTTCCTCCTAACGATCTATTTCTTGAATGATTCGTTCAAGAAATCCAATTTGTTAGATAATTGCTTTATTTCATCTGCAAGAACTTCTGGAGATTTAGCAATAAAGGAATGTAATTCAACTGGTAACGGAGTCTTTATTGTTTCTAAAATCGCCTCTCTTGGTTGCCCCTTTGCCGCCATTAAATCTATCTCTAATTGTTTATTAGTCTCAGCGAGTTTTTGAGCGTAGCCGATTGCCTCTTTTCCAGACTCAACTGCCTTTTTGCCTTCTTCTTTTGCCTTGGCAGTCTCTGCCTGTGCAATGGCCGTCTTTACCCTGGCTTCCAAGGCATCCAGTACCGCCTTTCCCCCATACCCTGCTGCAAGTGATAAAGCAATTAGCTTGACTGGCTCTAATGGGGAAAATATGAAAAGAACCGCAAGGGATGCCACTGCCCCAACTACAATGTAGCCCGGCAGAGATGTCTTATCCTCAGGTGGGGATGTTAATTTATGAGCAAGCCCCCCTAACATGCCAAAGATTGAAACAATAATAATAACTACCCACGTATCCCAATCCTTTAAAGAACCTACCAATCTAGCAATGTCTACAGTTTCCATTTATCTGTCTCCCCTTTAAAATTATCCTTGTTTCTCATCTCAAGTCGCTAAGCAAGGTGTTGCCTAACGTTTGAGCCGAGTGGCGACGGGATAATGACGATGCCGTCAGCAACCGCCAGTTTCCCGCCGTCCACTCAAGCGATTTGTCAGGCGAACATTTGCTGTGCCACTCCTGCTTTATTAAATGCCAAATTGTTTTGTATCAACCCACCCCATGCTTAAAAGGGACCAGAAATCCATTGCCAGTTTGTTTAGGACATAATCGTACGGTAGCCAGCCGTATCCGTTGTCACCCCAACTTGTTCCCCATGAATTGCGGATCAGCAGCGCTCCCGTCGTTTGCTTGTTACATAGCGTGTTCTTTATCTTTTTGCCGTCATCGTATCCCACTGCAACAATAGCATGTCCCCAGATGGCTTTCTCCCCAGGACACGGATAGGGGATGCCGCCTTTTACATTTGTGTAATTAAACGAAGGGAAGCCATAGAAACCGAACATAGAAGGAATCTTAGCGGCAAGATACTGTTTTACCGTTGAAAGCACGGTTGCAGGCGGTATATTTGCACCAAGAGGGTCATGACAAAAATATTTGAGTGCCTGGTAGTTGTCCGCCACTGCATAGACAAAGGCAGGTGGCTCCCTATCAAATCCATCCGGCTCAGCCCCAGGCTTATCAGTATATGGCCAGTGTCTTTCGTCGGGCACGCCGCACAGGACAAGTGCACCCATGACATTTCTCAGCCATGCCCCTGTATCACCCGTCACGTGCATCAAATTGCGCGTGGTCTTGTAGAGAAAGAGACGGGAGCCGTCTATGTACTTTCCGTACGCCCTTCGCTCAAAATATTCCACTATCCCCATACCAGCATGGGCTGTGCACGAACCTAGATTCAACTGGTTTTCTATCGGGGAACACCACTGCCTCAGATCAACCGTTGCAGGTATGGAAGGCGCCTTGACCGCCAACCCAAGTCTTTTCGCCATTTCTTTAATATCCCGCTGCTCCAAAGAATAGTCCCGCAAGTCGGGCATTGGTGGCAACCAACCTGTTCCAACTGTTTCCTTTGTTTCGAGAAGCTCGACTTTGTTGTATAAAGTATACATCTCACTTACCCCCTTTCTTGATTTAGCTGGTATCATTTTTTGAAGAAGAATCTCTCTACCAGCCTTAAAGAAGAGAACCTTTCTTTTCAGAAGACCACTTTTTTTGGACATCACCTCCTTTCAATCTACCAATCAATATGTGGCAGATTCCCTTCAGCCTGGCTTCCATGTTGATTCATGACTAACTAGGCCCATCGAGGCTGTTAAAAATTTCCACAGATTGCACATCCCTTGGATGATGAATCGATAAGGCTTTCAAGGAGCTAGAATCCCTGAAAGCCTTACAAAACTGTTTTTCGGAGACGTCCTATTTGGAGAGAGTGAAGAATAAAATTACTCAGGGTGAGGGCTGGAGGCCAAACGGAACAAATGTAGGGCTTTGATGTGGTAGCAAAGCCTGGATAGAGAGGGAGAAGGTAAGAAAATGCTTTCATTTCCCAGGGAACCCGGCTATCTCTTGAACACGAGATCCGTGGCTTTCCGTCCCCACCTCACAGTGGGTTTGGCTTTTTCTCGGAATAAAATCGGAAAGAGCTAGATAAAAGGCATTTACCAGTCTCTTATGCCAGGAACATCGCGATGGCGCTTCTATGGCTCTGTTTGACAAACGTGCAAAAGAATTGCCATAAATTTATGATAATCAAGATTCATCTTAAATATGTTAAAGTATATATAAATAATAGATTTCTTTACTTTAGTGCCGTCAATTGTCGTCAAGCACCGACGAAAATTGTCAGCAGTGGGAATAGGGTCAGGCTTAACTAAATGGGTATTAACGAATTCGTAAAAAGTCCTCACTCTGGTGAAAACCGGAGTCCAGACCCTCCTTAACCAATTGAAAAGACTGGATTCCGGCGGCCCTGTCGCAAAAAAAGCGACGCAGTAGTTTTCGATGGTTACTTTTTGTCTTTTACTGTGTCAAGTCTGCTCTTTTTTCCCTCATAGAACCTTCTTTCAAATGTATTTTATGTACCAAGCGATCCAGGATTGCATCTGCCAAGGTGGGACCCCGATCTGTTCGTGCCAATGCTGAAGTGGGAGTTGGCCGGTTACCAGTGTAGGTGCAGAAAATTCGTTGCGCTGAATGCGCTACGTCCCCTTCCACATTCACAACGGCCGAACCGTCATTTGGCTTTCCTCTCCCCGCTTGAAATTTCATCGCCTCTCAGCTTAGGTAGATAGGCCCTGATGAAGGAGGGGGGCGCCTCCTTAAAAGGGAAAGCATTAAGGAAACGGGACACCCTTAAGATTCTAAAATATTATTCGATTAACCGAAGATCATTCCTGTGTGCGAT
>CAYRFN010000272.1:0-4674 GCA_964423495.1 uncultured Desulfobacteraceae bacterium | reverse complement strand
AATCACTACATATTCCCCTTATTTTTATCAACTAATCTGGAGATGATCCTTTTTTTAAGAGATATCTTTGAAAAGGAATTCAGAGGCTTGATAGCCGAAAACATCACATATGAGGCGCTGGAAATGACTAGAAACGATCTGGTTGCGACGCTTCGGGAGGAGTTGACGCCTGATGAAAGAAAATTCATTGTTTCAGTGAAGGAGGGTCGCCCCAGATGGGATCTGCTCGCACTTGAAGGGGTTGAGAACTTGCCGGCCGTCGAATGGAAGCTTTTGAATATTGCAAGGATGGACCCTTCAAAACACCAAAAGGCCATTCACAAACTGAGAGATTATCTGGGTGTTTGACCCCCTAACTTCTATTCCTTGTCCTCCTCTTTTTCATATCTGTTCAATAAGCTCTCCGCCTTTTTCCGGATCTTATCACGGAGGGATTCCGGCTCAAGCACCAGGGCATGAAAGCCCCACTCATTAGCCAGAACTTAATCTTATCCGTGCCGGCCACTCCTCCCTGTTAGAATAGTAATTCCCTTAGTATATATTTACTTTTTTATCAGAATCCCCCTGGTTCACGCCCAAAGGGTGGCAGTTGACTAATAAGAGATATTTTTCTTGACTTCCCCTTTATTTTCAATATAATTTCAAATAATTAACCTATCAACGCTGAACCTCTGAACCCATCTTTTAGAGGTCCCCATGACGCAACACATCAAATTCTGCTTAGCAATCTCCTTACAGGAGCTATTTTTCCTGTTGGGAGTAAAATCTTCATTGCAGATCCGTACACCCGGAACCCTTTTGATCACATACATGTGAAGGGGGAGGAAACTTCTTAAATTTGATTACGTATGTATGCAATTGATTCGAGTAACCACGAGATGTAGCTTTCCTCTATATGGACGAAGATTACCCGCCAAGCCCGTCCAGCGGGCTTCGGACGACGGAAATGTCCTTTTCCATTACGTGGGTATAGATCTCGGTAGTCTTCACATCGGCATGATCCATCAATTCCTGAACGACCCGAATGTTAACGCCGTTTTCAAGCAAGTGGGTGGCAAAACAATGCCGAAAGGTATGACAGCCGACAGGTTTTGTAAGCCCCGCCTTTCCTACGGCGGCCTTCACCGCTTTTTGGAGCCCGGATTCAAGCACATGGTGGCGCCATGTTTTACCTGAGCGGGGGTCTGTGCTGCGTGTTTTTGAAAGGAAAACAATTGCATTGAGGGCCTGACGCTGGGTGGAGGCGGCGACATTTTGTTGAATTGCCAAATGGGATAGGAAGGCTTCAATCTCCTTCTTACCCATATTCCGGGGATGGGTCTTACCACCATGGTATCGGATATAGCGCATGATCCAATCGCAATAGGTTTGTTCGGTGCGATAGGCGTAGTGGTGATACCGCAGGACTTGTCGAACCTGATCCATGAGCCGGAGTTTAGCATCCGGCCGGAATTTTTTTGAATTTTCGGCACTGGTTCAGTTTGTGGTAGTAATTAATAAAAATCATTTTTATTGGCATAAAAATTGCCTTATTGACATTTTGATTTTGTATTTTATATGGTATGAAATATATTTTTAATACAATATATTGTATTTTTACTTGACATTAACCTCAAGGGGTTGTTACCATATACCTAATTTGGTCAAAAATTGTTCTTAAAGAGTTACCAACACAAGACTTCAAATCCCCTTGCATTTAAGATAAAAAGAAATTTAAACGATTAGCATTGTAATCACTAAGGCTATAAAAGCGTAAGAACCTTAGAACATTAAGAATATCAATGAATGGATGCTTCTAGAATCATATTAGGTTTTACAGGGTCTATAGGAAGCGGATGCTCTTATATAGCGAATGATATCGCTAACGTATCGGATATTAAATATAAATATTATAAACTGTCAGATATAATAAGAGAACGCTTACTTTCAGAGGGAATTAAGAAGCCTACGACTGATCAAATGCAAAATAAGGGCAATGAATTAAGGAAAAAGAGTAGAAGAAATGGATTCCTAATTCAAGAATTATTTAGAAAAATTGATAAAGAAAAAAAATTAGATGAATCTGACGCAATAATTATCGATGGGATAAAAAATATAGGAGAAATTCAAACATTGCGTCAATTCCCATTTTTCCTTCTGTTTTCAGTTCAATCTTACGGTGAAATAAGATGTAAAAGATACATAGATGACGGGGGAACTAAGAATGAGTTCTTTAATGCAGACAAAAGGGATCAACTGGAAGGACCTGGATATGGTCAACAAGTCAACCCGTGTAATTATTTAGCAGATATTATAATTCTCAATGATGAGGTAATTCCAGCAGTTGATACAGCTAAAAAAAGGCAGTTTGTTACAAATATTTATACAAAGTATGTAAAATTAATTGAAAATTTGCGATTTGGAAGACCATCCCTAGACATCAAACCAACTATTGATGAACTATGTATGACGCTTGCATACTCCCTAAGCAAAATGTCAAGTTGTGTTAAGCGAAAAGTAGGGTCAGTGATAGTCCGCACCGAGAAAGCAAAAACACTTAAATCAGAAAACTCAGGTAAAGTTATATCTCTGCCATTTATCGTGTCCTCTGGTTACAACGAGGTACCATTAGGCTCTAATAAATGTATTTACCATCCTGATTATGAAATGTGCTATAGGGATTACTTACAACAAATTCACGCAAGAAAAATTAAATATTGTCCTAATTGCGGGGAAAAAATTATCATTAAGGTCGCATGTCCTTCCTGTGAAAAAATCTTTAATAAATATGTGAAATTTTGCCCAGAATGTAAAAAAGAGATAGAAGATACATTTAAATGTAAAAAATGTGGTTATGAGGTATTCAAGAAGTTTCTACCAGGAGAAAATGAAACCCCCGGTAAATTGTTGGATATGTGCCGTTCGCTACATGCAGAGGAGAATGCCCTACTGAATCTTGTAGGTTCGGGTAATAATAGCCAAAGGGAAAATTTAACTTTATATGTTACTACTCAACCTTGTAATCTTTGCGCAAATAAGATAGTTACGGTAGGTATCAAAAAGGTAGTATACGATGAACCTTATCCTATGAAAGATTCACAAGATATTTTAGACAAAGGAGATGTTACGACTAAAAGGTTTGAAGGTGTAAAAAGTACTTCATATTTTGGACTATATCAATGATAAGGAGGTTGAAATGCATAAAATTAAGGAAAAAATGGTGGCATTGGTTTTAAATGGACACAATTATAGAGATAGATCCTCCAAATCAGCAAAAAATATTAAAGTTGGAAAGAAGAAAAGAGAAGCAAAAGATAAGGATATTAGCCTTACAAAGAATATGCGGTTTACAATAAACATTTATTAGATTGACTATTTCACATTTTTCTTATCAGGTAAATCTTAGATTTTACTATGACCACAGCATTATTAAATAACTTAAAGATTTTTTCTGATGAAAAACACAGTTCATTTTCTTCATTAATTATTATTGGATTAATCTTACAATATCCTCAATATTCCAAAGCCTATCAGTGACACCCGCCTCCATTGCAGGTGTCACCCTCAAAGATTGATGAATTTTACAGAAATTATAATAAAAGAAATGAAGTGAAATTGCATAAATATGATTTTCAATCTTTTTGCTGTGTGCATTCGTTAATCTTGTAAACCTTCTCATGTGCATACGCATAGTTAAGTTTTGACGCTCTGCATAGCTTGTTGAAATATTATCGGGATCAGGATTGCCAGAAATTCTTTTGCTGTCTGTATCTATTATTTTAGCTGGACTATGAATATAGGGGTCAAATCTGCTGTTGACTGTTATTCTGTGATATGATAATTTGATCTTATGAGCAGGCCATTAAGGATACAGTACCCGGACGCATGGTACCATGTGATGAACAGAGGACGAAGAGGGGAATCTGTTTTCCTTGAGAAACAGGATTACCCCATGTTTATCGAGCTTCTTAAAGAAGTTGTTGATATGTACAAGGTGAGGGTTGCCGCTTATTGTCTCATACCTAATCATTATCACCTCTTGATTCAGACTCCGGGTGGGGATCTGTCTAGCTGCATGAGGCATTTGAACGGCATTTACACCCAGCGCTTTAATCGGGCCCACCATTGTGATGGCCAGTTGTTTCGGGGGAGATACAAATCCATTTTAGTGGATGCTGACAGCTATCTTTTGGAACTGGTGAGATACATTCACAGAAACCCTTTAGAAGCGGGATTGGTAAAGGAACTGAACCAATATGTCTGGAGCAGTCACAAAGGCTATTTATCCAATGCCAAGAAATGGAACTGGTTACATAAGACCTTCATCCTTTCACTCTTTGCGAGGGACAGAAGAGAAGGGATAAACACATACAAAAGGTTTGTTTTAGAGGAAAGCCCTGAGGAGATAAACCGCATTTTTTCACGGAGCAAGTTTCCGTCTATGTTGGGCAGTGAAGATTTTATAAACAGTGTGAAGGAGAAATTCTTTCATAAGAAACGCCATGATGAAATCCCGGAATCCAGGGAATTGGCGCCAGGGCCGGAAATGATAAAGAAGGCAATATGTAAAGCCTACGGTATAGAAGAAAATTCGCTTTTGTCATCAAGAAGGGGTGTACTTAACGAACCGAGGAATGTTGCCATTTTTCTTATTAGGCGCCTTAGAGGAGAGAAACTGGAAGAGATTGGGAGGCA
>CAYRFN010000271.1:0-4684 GCA_964423495.1 uncultured Desulfobacteraceae bacterium | reverse complement strand
CACCTTTGGCGCCTTGGATCTGCAGCATCCTCGACTTTTGCAACGTTAGGGTTTATATTCAGTTGTACTTAGACAGTTTATGTGCCTTTCGATTTCTTAAAGAAGGACATGGGACTCTATTTTAAGATTCGCTCTTATAAATAAAACATAAATGCCATATCTTCTCTTGAATCTTATTTTTTACTTTGTTATTATAAAAACTAATTTTTAGCTAACTCCAATGCATGAGTTAGGAAACCCTGGTTTGAAAGGAGGTTAGAATCATATGAAAAAGTTTTTTTTGGTGTTAATAATATCAATGTTTTTTTTGAGTTGCGGAGGAACAGCCAAACAATCGGAATTCTGGGATCATGATACAATGTATCGGAATAATGACCACCTTTTGTTCAGTTGGAGCGGGTACAAAAATCCTACACCTGAAACATTAAATAAGTCTCAGGAACAAGGATGGTGGGGTATCGAGGTAAAATAAATCTAACCCTAAGTCATAATGTAATTCCCCACAAACAACTCCTGATAAAAGAAAACGATAATTAAAAAACTTTCCTTGGCAAGTTGCTATGTATAATTATTTGTTGAATGAAGAATAATGCAGGTGGCAAATTAGTATTCTATTTTGATTGAAAAGAATATGATTTTCATAAATTGAAAATCATATTCAGAGAGTGGCGGTGTAGCTCAGGTGGTCAGAGCATACGGCTCATATCCGTAGCGTCACTGGTTCAAATCCAGTCACCGCCACCAAGCAAAACCCGCTGGTATTGACATTTCCGGAACAGACCTTATCTTCTGTTTAATTAGCCCCTAAATGAGTTTTTAAATGACTTTGCGTTCATTCAAAGATCATGATTTAGTTACAGTGGGCGAGGCCCTTGATATTGCGGAGGACAAGACTGGAAATTTTTATAAGTTCTCCTTAGCGCAATGGAAAAGGCACCGTTATGACATAAAGACCTTATCATCCCTTAAAAATGACGAGATCAGTGATCATGGATTCGCACTATTAAATAGAGGCTCAAGGGCAATAAACGATTATGATTCTAAAACAAGAAAAAACGATTTTTACTTTATATGCCTTCAGGACCACCAGATACTGAAGGCTTTGGGCAGGGACAGAAACGTTGGGCTGTTGCCCCTTCTCGTATATGCATTTACACATGAATTGGTTCATATTGTAAGGTTCTGCAATTTCTTTCAGAGATTTGATATCGAAGGTAAAGATCGAGAAAAGGAAGAAGAAATTGTCCATGCTACTACCTTCGAGGTCTTAAAAAATCTATCCTTGCCAAAACTGGACTATGTCCTTGATTTATACACAGGTCACAGGATATGTGATATGGCCGTTTCATAAGCCTACTCTGGAGAGCTGTACGGAGAGAAAAAAATGCCCATTTATGAATATGAATGTACCAAATGCGGACACCAAGCAGAAATCCTGCAGAGGTATTTCGATGCACCTCTCGCTGAGTGCGAATTGTGTCACGGAAAAATGAAGAAGCTTATATCTCATAGTACTTTCCACTTAAAGGGAACAGGGTGGTATGTGACCGATTACGCCTCTAAGTCCGGAGGAATCCAAGAAAAACCCTCAAAGTCAAAAGAACAGACTTCCAACCCCCCGTCAAAGGACCCCACAGAGACTTCCAAGAAAAAGGATTCACCATCAAAGAGCACTTCGGAGACTTCCAAGAAAAAGGATTCCTCAGATGAATGAAAACCAAGATCAAATAAAGCTTAAGGTAATGTTAGTTTATGAAAACATGGCATAGCGGGAGGGTTCAGGATAGAATCATAAACCGACTTGAAAGGCAGGAAAGGCAGCAAGCTTTTCAACGGGACAGGCTTCTTAGATTCAAACTGCCCGAAATCCATAACATGCTTTCCCAGACAATGTTGATGAAAAAGATTATTGAAACGGACAACCCTGCCGCTGTTTCTAATGCCATCCTCACTGGCTTAAAAAAGGCCCTTAAGAGCTCAGACTTTGACCTAAAGTATTTTATTGCTCCAATCCGTGGCCTTGTTCCCCGCCCAAATCCTTTTTCTCTATATATGACCCAGTATGTTATGGAAATCATTATAAATGATCCCGATGTGATTGAGATTTATGGAACAGATAAGGAAATCTACCAGGTCGTGAACGATGTCTTTACCCAAATAAATGATAAGTTTGAAAGGGCAGAAAAAGAAATCGTGGCCCAACTGGAAAGCAATAAATCCTTGGTGCCCGGTTCCAGAGAATATGAAATTGCCTTGGACCAACTTATCCGGAAAAAATTTGGGGAGCCTCAAAAGCAATTAGGAATATCCATTTAGAAGGTTCATGTCAGATAAAATAGCATTTCTATTTCCTGGACAAGGTTCACAGTTCATTGGCATGGGCCAAGATTTGATAAATGAATTTCCCGACGCCAAAGATATCTTTGAAAAAGTGGATGAAATTTGCCAAAAGCCTGTTTCTAAACTCTGCTTTGAAGGCCCCATGCCTGAGCTCACCCTTACCGAGAACCTCCAGCCAGCTATTACCGCCGTTAATTTAGCCTGCCTCTTTGCTTTAAAAGAGTCAGGAGTTAGCTCATCGTTTACAGCTGGACACAGCTTGGGGGAGTACCCGGCACTTGTTTCAGCTGGGGTGATTAGTGCTTATGATGCCTTATTGCTTGTTCAAAAAAGAGGCAAACTGATGCACAGGGAGGCCCTCACAAATCCTGGGGGCATGGCCGCTATCATTGGCATGGATATTGATACTGTCCGGGAGATCGTTAACCAGGTAAAAGACAAAGACATACTGTCTATAGCAAATCATAACACTTCTGAACAGATTGTTATAACAGGACAAACGGGGCCTCTTTATCGGGCCATAGAATTGGTCAAAGAAAGGAAGGCCAGGGCCATTCCATTAAATGTAAGCGGTGCATGGCACTCTAAACTCATGGAGAATGCGGTTGACGATTTTCGTGAGTTTATGAAGGATATCCATTTTTCTAAACCAAAATCTACGATTTTATTCAATGCCACGGGAAAGAGCGAAGCAGATCCAGTAATTATTAAAGACATCATGGCAAAACAGCTCATAAGGCCGGTCAAGTGGTATGATATCATGCTGAGCATGTTACAAGATGGGGCTAACACCTTTGTTGAGGTAGGCCCAAAGAAGGTACTAACCGGTCTGGTTAAAAAAATCGTTGAGCCAGGGAAAAACATTAAGATATTTAGTGTAGAAAATTCACAAAGCCTGAAAAATTTTTTAAAAGAGATCCTTTCCCCTTCTCCAAGTTATATGACTTCGCAAAAAGTCATAGATGGGACGGCAAAGTAAAAAGCTCCAAATGCAAGGCTTGCGAATCTCGAGGAATGAGGCGTACTTACAGTACGCTGCAATGACGAGAGATGAAGCGTAACGCAGCAGTTGGACTTTTTACGAAGCCGTCAAGTTAAGGAGATATTTCTTTACTGCATAATCGTCCCTGATATGTTTTCCTCCTTTGCAAAGTCTCTTTGATAAGTATCAAATTTTCAGACTTTTTCTTCGACCAAAAAGGTGCCACAAGCTCTGATCTTAATGGATCACCGGTCAGTCTTTGAACAACGAAATCGGATGGAAGCAATTCCAAAAAGTCAACGACAAGGTTCACATACTCTTCTTGTTCAAGACAACTAAATTTGCCTTTTTCGTATAGAGCGGCAAGTTGTGTTCCTTTAACCACATATAGTAGATGGATTTTAATCCCTTGGATAGGCAGGTTCGAGAGAAAGAGAGCTGTTTGTAACATCATTTCGCGGTCCTCACCAGGCAAACCCAAAATGATGTGAGCGCATATGTTTAATCCGAACTCGCTGGCCATAACGACACTGCGTTCAAAACATGCCACATTATGGCCACGATTGATTCTATTGAGCGTCCTATCATGAGCAGACTGGAGACCATATTCAATCCAAACAAGGTGGTCTTTTTTGTACGAACTCAAAAGTCTTAAGATGTCCATATTTACACAATCCGGCCTTGTGGCTACTGATAGACCAACTATGTCCTTATGGGCTAATGCTTCATCGTAAAGGATTTTCAAGCGAGGAAGTGGGGCATAGGTATTGGTAAAGGATTGAAAGTAGGCTATGAATTTTTTAGCACCATAGCGATCCTGAATGGACTTACGGGCTCTGGCAATTTGCTCATTAATAGAATGGCCTTGATTGATCAAGGCGCCTGTTCCAGAACCGCGGGAATCACAAAAGATACAACCTTTGTCGGAAATAGTCCCATCCCGATTTGGGCAGCCTAACCCTGCATCTAAAGATATCTTTTGAACACGTTCCCCAAAAATTTCCTTTAAATAGCTATTAAAATCTCGATAAAAGGACCTTTTTTCTCTGCTTTTTCTCTTCATAGCAAAGCCTATAATATGATTATTCAGCATTGCAAGATTGTCTTTTACGGAAAAACTTTAACTATGCAAGTGTTATTTATAAGAGGATGAATATTATTGCAAGGCACATCGCATTGGGTGAACATGAGGGAAGAAATGGCTAAAAGGAATCGGTTGGGAAGGCATTCATGGCAAGTAAATCTCTAAGTCGTTTGCGGAACTGGAATCTCATTCGATGACGATATGGAAAGCTAAAAGATACTATTACTACAACGATAGTTAGGTAATTATTTAGTTGACTTTTTTGATACTACGTTGCA
>CAYRFN010000270.1:0-4732 GCA_964423495.1 uncultured Desulfobacteraceae bacterium | reverse complement strand
TTACTCACAAGCACATCATGATGATTCATAATCTTCTTGATATTTCTAATGCTAAACATTTGCTGCCAGCGCGGGCTTTTGCGAAGGGCAACGTCAGCCACGGAAGTGTGGTAGATGGCCAATTCGTTGTCGAATACCAAGACTTCCATGATTTCGCCCTCCATGGGACGTATGTAGAGATGGAGATCCCTGAACTTCTTGTGCTCAAGATCCGTCATATCGAGAAGTTCCTGGGTAAGGACCTTGTCCACCCACCACTTTCTGGGCGGCTCTTTAATTGTGGAAACGAGTTTTTGCAAAAGCCTGTCGAGCTTTATTTTGGCCTTTAGATTCTCTTTAAAGGACATGACGACAACCTCCTCGCAGTCAAGATTGCGATGATGTTCTATTCCTAATGCTATGATATAAACAGACAAAGATGCGATTGGGGCTTACATCCTGTCGGACACTTGCTTCAACGCTTCAAACGTCGCCCCATAGTGTCATCATATTGAAAAAACACCATATTATCGTCAAAGGAGTTACTGATTTCCTGGCGAATTATTTTTTCTAATAAATCGTCGTATTTTGTCTATCATCTTAATGCAGAAAACCCGGATCCGCCTTTACCGTCGGATTCGGGGGCTGCATCACATTAAAACAATGTTCTCAGGATTTGCTGAACTCGGCCGCAGCCTTTTTGTAGGCGTTACCCAAATCCTCCATGGCCGCATCGATACCTGATTTTAGTTGCTCCCACACATTTCCGCTGGAAGAACTCAGCTCCTTCAACTTTTCAGACACCTCATCTCGTTTTTGACGCAATGCCGTCAGATGTTGTTCAGCTTTCGCCTTCGCATCCCCACCCAGCTTTTCCGCCTTTGCCTGCAGTTGATCAATTTCCTTCTTGTATTCAGCGAGTCTGGTTTCCGTCTGTTCCCGAAAGGCCTGCATCTGCTCCTGGGTGTAGGCCTTGGTTGCGTCATAAGCTTCCTTGGCCTCCTTCTTGACATTTTCCTTGGACACGGTTGCGGGCTTGCCCTGGGTTTGTTCCTTCTCACCGCAACCCGGCAAGGCCACCAGGGCCAGCAGCAGCATTATTGCCAATAACCCCCTTACGAACATAACGCTTTTCATTTGAAAAACCTCCTTTTCAGTTATTCTTGCACTGCTCCGTTATCACTATGGTGTAATAACCGTATTTACAATTGAAACAAAATATGGAATGAGAAATATTAAGACCTTATCTATTTAGGCGGCGGCTTGATCACGTCCTTAGCACCTTTGATTGAAGTTGTCAGGGCATCCCCCCTTACGGCCTTAGATGCATGTGTCCCAATTTCATCACCAGTCTAGGTAAGGCCAGAACCGCCACAATTGCTCCACCAATCAGAGAGGAATAAAAAATCAAGGCCGTAAAAGATATCTGAAAATTCCAAGTGAAACTATATAGTCTTTTGCTTCCGGTCCGGTGACGATTTTATTTATATAAAGGAATTGCCCGGGGCAGTTCATCGTGCCCTTAGCCGAAAGCGCTACTACAGAGATAGCTCCGGGAAGACCTCTGGCAACCAGGGTAGTCCCGTCAATGGGATCGACAGCAATATCAACCTGTAAATCCGAGCCGTCATCAATACGCTCCCTATATATAACATGGGAGCTTCATCTTTTTCCCCTTCACCTATGACCACGATTCCATCCATCCGGATGAAGCCTAAATCACAAATGCCAATACATAGGTTACCCTATCTAATGGTAAATAATGCCAATACATCGGTAACCCAAAAACCAATTGATGAATAAAAAAGGTCTATTACATCTTAATTAGATCTTGTGTAACGCCATGTGAATAAAGGCAAAAAAGAGCTTATATAACTATTGAGAAGGAGCACCAAGGTAACCTATGCATTGGCATTAATCAGCATTAAGGTAACCCATGTCTTGTCACTTTTGGGTAACATATGTCTTGGCAGTTCTCACCTAAAGTTTAGCGCATGGCAGCTACCGCTACCTCGTCTACCAGTGTTATATGACCCCTACCCAAACAACGAGCGGCAGCCATGGCTGCCGTTTCGGTGACGCGCACTATTTCCATAGCAATATTACGTTCAATTTTACCACGAGACATAACTTTTCCCATACATAAACCTCATTGGTTTTAAGGCATTATTAAAACAAAAATATTTTTCGCACCACGCAGTCAATAAGTAGTGCACCCCACCGACCCGGGTAAACCCGCGAATATGGCAAACCCTTTGGGCATTATTTTAAGGATTTATCTTCTAAATCTACTAACTCAAGGGTAACTTTCATTATCGAGTCAGGGTTGAGAGACATTGAGTTTATTCCTTCTTTCACCAGAAATTCAGCAAACTCAGGATAATCGCTCGGCGCCTGACCACAGAGTCCAATATGACGGTGGTTTTTTCTGGCTCCCTGGATAGCCATGGAAATCATCTTCATAACTCCAGGGTCTCGTTCATCAAAATCGTGGGCTACCAGTGCTGAGTCACGGTCAACCCCTAATACCAGTTGGGTCAGGTCATTGGACCCGATGGAAAAGCCATCAAATAGCTTGCTGAATTCATCAACCAGGATGACATTATTTGGAATTTCGCACATGATATAGACCTGAAGCCCGTTCTCTCCCCGTTTCAAGCCGTTCTTTGCCATCTCAGCCAGAACTCTTTCACTCTCATCCAACCGCCGGCAAAAGGGGATCATTATGATGAGGTTGTTCAATCCCATCTCTTCTCGAACCCGTTTCATCGCCCTGCACTCTAGCGCAAAGCCTTCCCTGTATCGTTCATTATAGTACCGAGAGGCACCACGAAAACCTATCATAGGATTCTCTTCCACCGGTTCGAAGTAGCGTCCCCCAATGAGATGGGCATATTCATTAGTTTTGAAGTCACTCATGCGTACGATAACAGGTTTTGGATAGAAAGCCGCTGCGATGGTCCCGACACCATGAGCCAGTTTTTCCAAAAAGTAGTCTTTTTTATCTTGATAGCCGAAAGTAAGGTCGTCTAATTGTCTCCGTTCTGCCTCATCCGCTATCTTCTCAGGATGGATGAGAGCCATAGGATGAACCTTAATGTAACTATTGACAATAAACTCCATACGTGCCAGACCAACACCGTCATTGGGGATCTTGGATAGGGAAAAGGCTTGTTCGGGATTGCCAAGGTTCATCATAATCTCTGTCTTTGGCCGCCGAAGATCCTTGAGGCTGAGACGTTCAACATGAAATGGGAGAATACCCTCATATACTATACCTTGATCCCCCTCGGCACAGCTTACTGTAACGTCCTGTCCAGTATGGATTTTTTCCGTAGCATCGCCAGCGCCGACCACCGCCGGGATACCGAGTTCGCGGCTGACAATAGCTGCATGGCATGTCCTGCCACCCCTGTTACTTATAATTGCAGCCGCTGTTTTCATTACAGGTTCCCAGTCTGGGTTAGTACTGTCTGACACGAGTATCTCCCCGGGTTTGAACGAAGAAAGATGAGCCGCATCTGGGATTATATGGCTTTTGCCGCTAGCAATCTTTTCCCCCACACCCTTACCTGTCATGAGTATAGAGCCTTTCTTATCCAGGTGATATGTTTCCAGGATATCCAGGGCTTTCTGTGACTCAACCGTTTCCGGTCGAGCCTGAACTATAAACAGACCGCCGCTTATCCCGTCTTTTGCCCATTCAATATCCATTGGTCGGGTCTCTCCAGTTTTTCCTGAATAGTGGTCTTCTATCTTAAGTGCATAGTCGGCCAGTGTCAGGATCTCATCATCAGTAATACAGAACCGTTTGCGGTCCGTCTCTGGGACTGCCACGTTTCGCGTTAGAACTTTTGAGTCACTTATGCCGTAAATCATTTTGATGGACTTACCACCAAGGTTTTTTCTGATTATAGACTTAAAGCCTTTTCTGTAAGTCGGTTTGAAAACATAGTACTCATCAGGGCTGACAGCTCCCTGGACAATGTTTTCTCCCAGACCATAGGATGCAGTAATAAAAACCACGTCACTGAACCCCGTCTCCGTATCAATAGTAAACATCACGCCGCTGGTGGCTAGGTCAGAGCGTACCATCTTCATAATACCTATAGAAAGGGCTACCTCGAAATGGTCGAAGTTGTTATCAATACGATAGGATATTGCCCGGTTTGTAAAAAGCGACGCAAAGCATTTGCTGCAGGCCTCTCTCAGAGCGGGATATCCGCTTATATTAAGATAAGTCTCCTGCTGACCAGCAAATGAGGCCGTGGGGAGGTCTTCTGCCGTGGCTGAGCTACGCACTGCAACATCCGTGTCTGGACCGTATTCCTTGCAAAGCCTGTCATAGGCAGTCCTTATTTCCGTCCAGAGGTCATCGGGAATGCCGGCACCCAAAATCAAATCGCGTGCTACCTTCCCTCGTTTCATAAGGTCAGCCAGGTTAATCTTATCGAAATCCACCATGGCATCCTTGAGTTCGTCAAGAATTCCGGCAGATTCCAATATATACCAGTATGCCTCTGCAGTCACCGCAAACCCATTCGGAATCTTGACTCCCTGACTCGTAAGCTCACCGTACATCTCTCCCAGAGAGGCATTCTTACCCCCAACAATAGGAATATCTTCAATCTTGATCTCTTCAAACCAGCGGATATATCTATAATCTTGTTTCATATCAGTTCCCCCTTCTGTTGTCTGCCTAAGGACTAATTATGATATTGTTCTCCACTTCGGACACGCCTGGTGCGGCCCA
>CAYRFN010000269.1:0-4735 GCA_964423495.1 uncultured Desulfobacteraceae bacterium | reverse complement strand
CTGGTTGCGGCAGAGGACTTCTTCTAAGGGACTTAGCCGAACGTTTTATTGACGTCATATTTGCAGGTTGTGACATATCCCAAAAGGCCATTGATGCCAATCGCGTCCAATATCCTGGATACAACTTCTGGACTCTAGATCTTGAGCAAAATCATCTTGAGGAATCTTTTGATGTTGTAATTTGCACAGAAGTGCTTGAGCATCTCGGAAATTGGAAGGCAGCGTTGAGAAATCTTGCTTGGATGGCAAAACGCTACATGTTGGTTACCGTTCCTGCGCCGCCAATTTTGGATAGCGATATCGCGATGGGACATCGTCAGCATTACGAGGGGATGGAATTGGAACGAACACTCGCCGACGCAGGTTTCCAAGCAAGAATACTGTTGCGTTGGGGTTTCCCATTTCATTCTCTTTATAAACATTTGATAAATAGTGTCGGTGCAAAGCATGTTAGGAAATCGTTCTTGGATCAGGAGTATGGCGCTCTGCAGCGCTGCATCTGTAACCTTATCAATGCCATTTTTTACTTGAATATTCACAGCAGGGGTTGCCAGGTTGTGTTGTTGGCGGAACACAATGTGTAATCGTGTTTTGCGAGTATTCCGCAATCAGCGAGTTAGCCGTAGAAAGAATAATTTAAGGGCGGCACATGAGTGACAGTTTGTTTGTTTCTGCCGAACAAATGGCCGTGGCGGATAACTACAACGATTGGACCTTTAGCCTGTTCGAGGGCTGTCTCAAGGGGTCTGTTCTTGAAGTCGGTTCCGGGGTGGGTTCTTTTACGAGACACATGCTTCAGTACAAGATAGACTGCCTGCTCAGTATTGATGTCTCCGAAGACGCTGTCGAGCGTTGCCGCAAGAACATCCGTCACCCACGTGTAAAGTTTCAATGTGTCGACATAAGGCAACTAACCGGTGAATTTGATACGGTCATTTGTATGAATGTGCTCGAACACATAGGAGACGATAGAAACACCTTGAAACATATGTTGGATTTGCTCCGGCCAGGTGGAGTGCTTTTCTTGCTTGTTCCTGCACATCAGTGGTTATTTTCGCCATTTGACAGAGAGGCAGGGCATTACCGTCGCTATAGCAAACGACATATGCGGGGTCTGCTTCGAGAGGTCTCCGACGTTCCTTTAGATGTTGAGCAATTCTACTTCAATGGCATCGGTGCGCTCGGATATTTTACTGTCTATACGTTTTTTCGAAAAAAGCCAAAATCCGGGGCTGTAAAGGAAATCGGCTTCTTTGATAGACGGGTAGTTCCCGTGATGAGAAGGATTGAAGGAAGACGATGGCCTATTGGTTTGTCACTGGTTTCGATCATAAGTAAACCATGAGCGTAGGCAGTGCATTTCCAGAACAGGAGATACTTTAAGGTCAAGACTTTCGGCATTAGTGACATAGAGTGTGTGAGGAGGCCCATACCATGACAGACCGAGATGTAGATATTATTTTGCCCGTTTATAACGAAGACCTTGGGGAGGTTCGATCGATCCTTGATCGCATTCGGAAGGCTGTCGCCGACGTCCGACGAGCTCGCATCATTGTTATCAATGACGGCTCTGATCCAAATTATGGTTTGGCCTCTCTCCGGGAGGAAGAAGGAATAACATACGTGGAACACGAGGTCAACCGTGGATATGGGTCGGCCTTGAAGACCGGAATACGAAGCGGCATGGCCCCCTGGATTGCGATTTCCGACGTGGATGGGACCTATCCAGTAGAACGGATCCCTGATTTGTTGGAGGATATGCAGGACCATGACATGGTCATTGGAGCACGAACCGGTGAAATCAAGAGAATGCCATGGCTGCGACGCTTTCCCAAGGCTATGCTGAACAGGTTTGCTTCCTATTTGGCTGGCGTAAGAATCGTAGATCTGAACAGCGGTCTAAGAGTTTTCCAACGTAATCTCTGCTACGGATTATGGGGAATTCTGCCGCCGGCTTTCAGCTTCACCTCCACTATGACCATGGGGGCGGTTATGGGAGGATTCCGGGTCAAGTACACTCCTATTAATTACCACAAGAGAGTGGGGAGATCCTCCATAAGCCCGGTGAAGGATACCCTGCGCTTCTTTTACATTGTACTTCGACTTGGCTTGCTTTTTTCTCCCATGAAAATCTTCGCACCGATGTCCAGCTTGCTGTTTCTGGTGGGAGTTGTCAAAGGTTTGCTTATTGATTTCATTCGTATTGGTTATGTAGGTAATCTGTCTGTCTTTGTCATGCTGACTGCGGTGCAGATTTTTATGATGGGACTTCTTGGAGAAATGATCGTAAACACACGCAACGTGAAGCTCTCGGAAGTTGAACCAAAGGAAACGGAGAAACGGCAACAAAGCGGGCGCTGAATACATCAGGCCGGTTCACTATCAATGAGTTTTCTTCTACACACATTCCCCACCGTGTTTTGCCTATGAGTGAACAACAGAAACAGTTCGAGTGGAAAGAGCAGTGGAGCATGCTCCAGGATGACGAAAGGTTCCTCTTCCAGGATTGGATCTATCCCAATACCCTCGAAGATTTTAGAGGGAAGACAGTGTTGGACTGCGGGTGCGGGGGAGGGCAACATGTTTACTACACTGCTCCGTATGCCGCTAAAGTCGTCGCCGTTGATCTAAATACCGCTGAAATTGCCCGCCGCCGGAATGAGCAGTATGACAATGTTGAATTCTTTGAAGAGGATATTGCAACATTCAGTTATCCCGGGGGAGCGGATATCGTTTACTGCGTCGGGGTTATCCATCACACCGATGATCCAGATGCCACATTTGCGAATTTGGCAAGATTATGTAAGGCCGGCGGCCGTTTGATCGTTTGGTGTTACTCCATTGAAGGGAATCAACTTGTCAGGTGGATTGTCGAGCCGATAAGGAAACTGTTATTGAAGAATCTCAGTCGTGCGGTTCTGCTGTTCCTTTCAAAAGCTATTTGCATACTGATGTATTCGTTCATATACACCATCTACTGCGTCCCCTTGTTCCGCTGGCTGCCGTATTACGAATATTTCCAGAACTTCAGACGTCTGTCCTTCGAAAGGAACACGTTGAATGTCTTTGATAAACTCAATGCTCCGCAAACGGATTTCATATCGAGACAGCGTATTGAGAACTGGTTCAAACCGGAGATTTTCGAAGATATTTACATTGAACCTTACAAGGGGGTTAGTTGGAGGGCCTCAGGTACGGTTAAGTCTTAATTAATACATAATCTCTTTCATTTATTTATTCATGATAGCTATCTCATGAAAAAAAAAGAGCATTACATTAATACGATTAATAAAGTCATTCAAAAAAATAAATACAGAAAAGTTCTAAGAAAAGTTTTAGTTGAGAAATGCTATTCTCATATAAACCAGGCATTTCTTCAATCTGAAGAAGGTAGAGATGAAATTGAACAGCATTTAACATACCGTATTATTGATGTCGAAAAAAAAATGATACCATGGATTGAAGAAGTGTATGATTTAACATATAAAAAAATATTAGAAATAGGATGTGGCACAGGATCTATGACAATCCCTTTTGCAATGCGGGCAGATGAAGTTTTTTCTTTTGATATCTGGGATACTATTCAGGTTGCTAAAAAACGGGCTGACCTGTTTGATTTAAAAAATATTACTTTTAAACAAATCAGTTCTGATTGGATATCAGATAGAGAACAAAATACGCGTTTTTTCAATAGATTATCAAATTTTGACGTTATCACCTTTGATGCATTTCTTGAACATTTAACCATACCAGAAAGATTAGCTATCCTAAAAAGTACATGGGATAATTTGCCAAATGGCGGTGTAATAATTATTTATGAAACTCCAAATCGCCTTTATTATTATGATTGGCATTCCTTTTTGTTACCTTTTTTTGATTGTCTTCCCGATGAACTTGCTGCAATATATGCCAAAAGAAGCAAACGTGCTCTTTTTAAAGATTTATTAGAGAATGAAAACTGGCAAGAAAAGCTATACAATATTGGTCGTGGCGTAAGTTATCACGAATTTGAATTATCAATAAATTTTAGTGAAATGAGAGTGTTAAATGACGGGTACTCACATATTCTCGGTAACCGATCTGCAAACGATCAATATACTTATTCTTTGCAAACAATATTTAGAAAAGAGTTACCAAACATTCCAATTGGATTTACCGCTAAAAGCCTTGACTTAATTCTTCAAAAATTCATTACAATGCGGCTTCAAATATATTTTTGTGCTGAAAATAAATATTCTGAAGAAAATTCAATTTGCATCGATTATTTACAATCAAAGTGGGTTCATCTTACCATAGATCTAACGGGAAAATCAAATCATGGTAGATTAAGGTTAGACCCAGCGAATATACCAGGGAAAATTACAATAAAAGAAATTGTACTAATAGATCAATTGGATAAAAAAGAAATTTGGCGTATAGACATTAAAAGTAATTTTAGCGATTGTGATATATTAGGGAAGGACAGTTGGAAAATTAAAGAGGATTGTTTAGTTGTTCATGCTCTCACAAATAATCCACAAATTTTATTGCCAGATTTTTCATTCAGTAACAAGGAATTAATAATTTCGATTAAGATCTGTTTTGATCCATAATAAAGAGATATCGCTGAAGAATTTTTCACTATTTTTCATATTATTTTTAATCCATTTTTTTGTTAAATATGGAGTTCAACAATATTAACTATCTTGGGTTCTATATATATTGTCAGCTGTTGCTAAGAAAATGAAAATTCAAC
>CAYRFN010000268.1:0-4831 GCA_964423495.1 uncultured Desulfobacteraceae bacterium | reverse complement strand
TTGCAGTTGACGTCTCGTTTTTGAAAAGAGAGCCCCATGTTCTGCCATGGCTAAACTGCAAATTTCATGTTCCTTACTGCTTTATTTTCAAAGAGCTAAACAGCTACAGCTAAACATTATCTATTTATAAAGAGCTAATAGGAGGGCCTGTTTTGGCAAGCCATAAATCAGCCCTTAAGAGGGCCAAACAAGACGAATTCAAAAGAATAAGAAACAAGAGTTATAAAACCAGGGTCAAAAAAGCTATAAAGGAAGTGAGATCTGCTGTGGCCAGCAACTCAGCAGAACAGAGCAAAAAGAGCCTTGTTAAAGCTGTTTCTATCATTCAAAAAACAACTTCAAAGGGTGTAATTCATAAAAACCAAGCATCCAGAAAGATCTCCCGCTTAGCACGCCAGGTTAATCAGTTAACAGCTCATAGTTCATAGAATATCTGAAAAATACCTCCAGGCTAATAGTTATCATTTACAAAGAGAGATCACAAGATTTTCAAGAATTAGATGCTTATGCGTATCTGATTTAAGAAGTCCATCTGCCTGGTACAGTAAATGAAATGCCCGTTCTAAGTCCTCTATACTCCAATGTTTTGACTGAGGCACGAGTTTATCGACCTGGAAATCCCTTAGACCCAATTTTTGCATCACATCGGACTTTCGTCCACCCCCTTCAACGATGGATTTGGTTTGCCATAGCAATTTAATCTGGCGGTTTAGCATCCCAATAAATGCATTTATACCATCCCTGCCTTCTTCTTCCAAGAATTTATTCAACAATGTTAATGAGTTAAAGCTCTTTACTGAAACCTCATCCATCAACTCAAAAATGGTATAAATACGGCTATAAATGGCAAGCTCCTTAACCTCATCCACACCAATGGTCGTGTTTCCGTGTCGGACATAAAGCTTCTCCAATTCGGAGTACAGATCCATCGATTGATTCCCCACGATCTGCTGTAGGTAGGCACAGGCCTCATTCTCCAAATTGAATCCTATATCCTTTGCCATGCTTTTAATCCAGGGCACAACCTCTTTGTCGGATAACTTCCTAAAGTTGACCGCTCGACCAAGCTTCCTGATTTTGATATAGAATTTCTTTCTAAAATCCGGCTTTTGCGAAACAAATATTAGACAAGTTGATTCGGCAGGCTTATCAAAGTATGGGATAAAGCTTTCAAGGGACGAGGTCGAAAAATTGTCAGCCCTTCGAACAATAATAAGCCGATTTGGAGACATAAAGGGGAGGGTCTTGGCTGCATCAAGAATATCGGCTGGATCGGTGATATCACCTTTCTCACCATAAAAGATCTGTATGTTAAAATCCTGCGCGTCCACAGGAACGAAGGTTTTACGAACTTTGTTTAATGTCTTTTCTAATTTAAATTCATCCGGCCCATAGAAAAGATAAAATGGGGATAATTGCCCTTTTTCCAGTTGGTCCAGAACATATTCAGGTGGCAGATCTCTTGCCATTAGATCCTTTCATTCGTCTTTTAGTATCTACCGATTAAACCACCACATTAACCAGCTTTTTCTGGACCACGATAACATTTTTAATCGGTTGTTTATCGATAAAACGACGAACCCGTTCGTCTGATAAGGCCTCAGCCTCTATTTCCTTTTCACTGTAAGAAGCTGGCACTTCGATCTTGCTTCGTACCTTCCCGTTCACCTGCAGCACAACCAACCTGTTTTCTGCCTCTAAGGCCGACTCGCGGTAAGTGGGCCAAGAAATTCTCAAAAGGCTTTCACTATTGCCCAACAAATGCCACAGTTCCTCTGTGATATGAGGTACAACTGGTGAAAGTAAAATCACAGTTGCCTCTACTGCCTCCCTAATAATTAACCATGCCGTAGCATCCTTTTCATCTTTTTTATTCAGGAATCGATTAATTTCATTGACAAGTTCCATAATGGCTGCGATGGCCGTGTTAAAGCTAAAGCGATTCTCAAAATCCTCTGTCACTTTCTTAATGGTCTGATGTGTCTTTCTATGAAGGGTCCTCATTTGTCCAGATAAAGGGTCCTTGAAATCATGAGAAGGAACATTTTTAATTTCGTCAATATGATCAACCACGAGGCGCCAGACTCGATTAAGGAACCGGTATGATCCCTCTACTCCCTGATCACTCCACTCTAAATCCTTCTCAGGCGGCGAGGCAAAAAGACAGAACATACGAACCGTATCCGCTCCGTATTGATCTATCAGATCTTCAGGATCAACCACGTTCTTCTTTGATTTAGACATCTTTACAGTATTCCCTATAATCGCTTCTGTATGACAGTGAATACAATAACCATCCTTAACTTCATGAGGATATAAGTACCCATGTTCTGGACATTCCTGGGTCTCCTTACAAACCATCCCCTGAGTTAATAGATTGGTGAAAGGTTCATCCACCTTTAAATAACCAAGATCTCTTAGAACTCTCGTATAAAAACGGGAATAAAGCAAATGGAGAATAGCATGCTCAATGCCGCCTATGTACTGATCTACAGGCATCCAATAATCCACCTTTTTGGGATCCAAAGGTCCTTTATCGTAGTCAGGGCATGAATATCGATCAAAATACCAGGATGACTCCACAAAGGTATCCATAGTGTCTGTATCGCGCCTGGCCTTCCCTTTACACTTTGGGCAAATTGTTTCATAAAACGAAGGCTCAAAAGGCAATGGGGATCCTCCACCCTCTCTCATATCAAAATCCAGAGGAAGGATGACTGGAAGATCTTCTTCTGAAACCGGAACTGTGCCACAATTATCGCAATAGATAATGGGGATAGGAGCTCCCCAGTAACGCTGCCGAGATATGCCCCAATCTCTTATTTTGAAATTCAAGGTTTTGTATCCAGAGCCCTTTGATTCCAAGTACTCAGCAATACTATCCAATGCCTCAAGGTTCTTTTGGCCATTAAAAGGACCGGAATTTACCAATATTCCTTCATCTACATAGGCTTCATGCATGGTTTTTTCATTGATATCACGATCAGGGGGTTTAATAACCACCCTGAGTGGCAGATCATATTTCTTGGCAAATTCGAAATCCCTCTGGTCATGGGTAGGTACAGCCATAATTGCCCCTGTGCCATAGTCAAAGAGGACGAAATTTGCTACATAAATAGGTATCTTCTCATTTGTCACAGGATTTAAACAATATCTTCCAGTAAAGACCCCCTCTTTTGTCGTAATATCTGCTGTTCGCATATATCTATCTATTTTGAGTGTTCGTTCTATAAACTCAAGGACCTCTTTCTCTTGAGGCAACCCTCTTATCATTTCTTTTACCATTGGATGCTCAGGTGCAAAACATAAGAAAGTTGCCCCGAAAACTGTGTCCTGTCTCGTTGTGAAGACCTCTATGACCTCGTCTGAACCTACCAATGGAAAGCAAATGATCGCACCATAGCTTTTGCCGATCCAGTGCTTCTGCATGGTCAAAACTCTATCTGGCCATCCTTTTAGATTTTCGCAATAATCAAGAATTTCATCAGCATAAGCTGTTATCTTTAAGAACCAGCTGTCCATTTCCTTGATTTTCACTTCTTGGTCGGAATGGCGCCAGCAGCAACCGTTTTCCACCTGCTCATTAGCTAAAACGCTTTGACATTGTTCACACCAGTTTATGTGGGTCTTTTTTTTATATGCCAGGTCTTTCTCATACATTTTTAAGAATATTAGCTGTTCCCATCTGTAATACTCTGGGTCACAGGTAGCCAATTCACGGGTCCAATCATAGCTAAAGCCCATTTTCTTGAGCTGGGACTTCATGACCTCTATGTTATCATATGTCCATCGAGCCGGATGAGTATTGTTCTCTATGGCTGCATTTTCCGCTGGCATCCCAAAAGCATCCCATCCCATGGGATGAAGCACATTTTTACCACACATCCTCTTGTATCTCGCAACCACATCGCCAATTGTGTAATTCCGCGCATGGCCCATATGGATTTTCCCTGATGGGTATGGAAACATTTCTAGCAGGTAATACTTTTCTTTAGATGAATCTTCATAAGACTTAAATAAGCCCTCCTTTTCCCAATAAGCCTGCCATTTTGATTCCAATTCATGAGGATTGTATTTCATTGCCCAATGTTCCTCCAGATTTGCTAATTACCTTCAAACTACCCTCCTTAACCAGTGTATTGTAAATATTATCCAGCACGCCATTAATAAATCCACCTGAATCATTGCTCCCGAATTTTTTACCAATTTCTACTGCTTCATCTATAGAGACTTTTGGCGGTACATCTTCAACAAATAAAATTTCAAAGGTAGCCAGTCTTAATATGCATTTATCTAAACGTGGCATTCTATCCAGTTTCCAATTTTTTGATGCTTGACTAATCAATCTGTCTAATTCTTTCATGTTCTCACAAACACCAAGAACCAAGTGCCTTGAGAAAGGCCTAATTGACTTCATCGAATTGAAATTTTCACATATCAGGTCAAAGACCTTATTTGGATCATCGACGTTAAAATCCAAATGAAAGAGAACTTGAATTGCCAGCTCTCTGGCTCGTCGTCTTTTGCCCATTTCTTATTCTTCCGTAACATTTTGCCTGTTCTTTGACAGGACAAACAATCCTAACCAGACATCCGGTCCGTGAATGCTGCCCACCGAGAGAGCCCTTCCCAAAAAAGCGATCAATGAAAAATTATTCGTAACAATTTAGTATTTTGAAAATTATGCAATAAGGGGCTTAAGGTCCTCTTTTAAGAAAGTCGTGCAGCCAATATCGGGATCGAACCCACCCCATGCACTAACCATGGAACAGGAATAGAAAGGCAGGACATGGGGTTCTCTTTTCAGAAAACGAAAAATTGGTTGCTGGTT
>CAYRFN010000267.1:0-4840 GCA_964423495.1 uncultured Desulfobacteraceae bacterium | reverse complement strand
TTAACACCCAGGGGTTTTTGATCCAGTCATAGGAGGGACGAATTTCTTAAAAGAGAACCCCATGCCCCTGTTTCACCTATGGAATATGGCATAAATATTGTGACTCTTAAAGAGACCCCAACGGCCATGTTTAATCGATAGTGATTTTTTTCAAAGTGCTAAAGTGTTACTATTTTAATAGCCTTCTGGCTATTTCGCTTACTTCTTTACCCTGTGCCATTCCTGCCATTCTGGCCATGGCAACCTTCATTACATTTCCCATGTCCTTTGAGTTTTTCGCGGACAATTCTGAGACGATCTCTTGGACCGTCTTCTCTATTTCCTCCATAGTTAGCTGCCTGGGCAAGTATTCATAGAGAATTTGTATCTCCTGCTCTTCCTTGAGGGCCAGATCCTCACGGCCAGCCTTCCTGAATTCCACCAAGGCCTCTTTGCATTTCCTGACAGTGGAAGAAATAGTCTTTTTAGTTTCATCGTCATTCAGTTCCCGTCTTTTCTCAATCTGTAAATTCTTCAATGAGGACAGAAGCATTCTTAAACAGGAAACACGGACGCTATCCTTTGCCTTCATAGCGTCTTTGAGGTCTCCAGTTATCTTCTGATTTAAAGACATGCACCTAATAAATGAAAGAATTTATGAAAAATGAAGGTGATACTCGCCAGTTATATTAGCGTAGACCTAAGGATCGAAACCTTAAACAAAAATAGTTATTAAATTATATTATTATTTATCTGTCAATGTATAAATTATCTTTTGTCCTTCCTGCTACCATTATTGCCTCAGCAAGATCAAGGCTGCCATCATATAGTGCCCTTCCAGTAATCATTCCAATAACACCATAATCCGAAAGCTTAGATACTGCTAAGACATCAGATATTTCAGAAATTCCACCGGAAGCAATCACAGGGATCTTGACAGCCTCCGCCAGAGTCCTTGTTGCCTCAACATTAGGACCTGTCCTCATTCCATCCCTGTAGATATCAGTGTATATTATTGCTTCAATTCCTAAATCTGCAAACCTTTTCGCCAGTTCTACAGGAGTTGTGTTGACTTCCTCTGTCCAACCTTCCACTGCAACACGTTCTTTCCTTGCATCTATCCCGAGAATTATCTGCCCAGGGAACCTATCACATGCCCTTCTCACAAATTCCGGATCCTTGTAGGCAACCGTACCGAGAATAATATAGTGAATAGCAAGCCCAAAATACGCCTCAAGGGTCTCCATATCCCTAACCCCGCCCCCAAGCTCTATAGGTAAGGGAATTGCACTTATAATCCTTTTAATGACTTTCTTATTGACCGGTTCTCCCTGGGCCGCACCGTCCAGATCTACTACATGAAGTCTTTCAGCACCTTGCTCGAACCACTTTAGAGCCATCTCTTCAGGAACATCCGAAAATACGGTCTCATCTCTCATACGGCCCTGTTTAAGCCTGACACAACGGCCGCCTTTAATATCAATTGCTGGGATGACTATCAAATGATAAATTTCCTTTTTACCTTTGTCCGCCTGGCATTTCCATCAACAGATTCTTCAGACCAAAAACAGCCAGCTTTTCGGCCGTCATCCATCGGCCTCCTCCTCCTAAGAAAGTCGTTAAATCAAAAATGTTTTCAGATAATGATCGCTGGGTCTTATCAAATCTGCCTCGCCAAAGAATAGCTCCATCGGCTGGCCTAACGAAATTGAGATCAAAGGCTACCGAAGCGGGGCGATTAACAGCATAAGCTGTTCCTTCCCTTTCTCGCCAGCGGTATATATAGCCTGTCAAGACAGCATCGGCCCCAAAGGTCTTTCCCAATTCTTGAAATAATTTAACAGGTCTCATAGCAACATCTTTATCCGAAGCGACAATTCTTGAAAAAACCCCTCTTGCCTGGCCTGGTGAAACCAAAACATATCTTTTGTCTGCAACTAATCCATCAAATAAAATAGTAGTCATCTTCTGAACCACATCTCGGGACACAGGTTCGGCCATATAAATGCCTCCAGATAAAGGGTCCCGAAATACTTCAGGCTTCTCCCCCGAGGTAACGGCGGCCTCAAAACCAACAATGACTACCTTTCTTAATACTGGCTGTAATAACTTTTTTTTATCTGAAACCTTGGGTTCTTGAAGATAGCACGCTCCATTTAATATGGCGCAGGCTACGATACACAGCCACAAGATTAACTTGAATTTTCCAAAAACCTTCCTATACATGAAGACCTCTGCCTCGCTACAAAAGGCCTTTTGTCGATGGAATTTTCTCATTCAAACGGCTCTCTAAACGACTAGCCTGATCAAGTGCCCTTGCAAAGGCCTTGAAGATGGCCTCTAAAATATGGTGGGGATCATCGCCCGCGAAGAGATCAACATGCATCGTAATGCCTGCATTAGTAACCAAGCCGCGAAAAAACTCCTTGCCCAAACCCACATCAAATTTTCCGGTTGTCCGTTTTTTCAAAGAGACCCTGTACGAAAGAACCGGGCGATTGGAAATATCCATAACTACCCTTGCTAAGGCTTCATCCATGGGAACAGTCGCTTCACCAAATCGCCTGATTCCCTTCTTTTCACCCAGGGCCTTTAGTAGGGCCTGCCCCAAGCAAATACCAAGATCCTCAACTGTATGGTGATCATCTACTTCCCTGTCTCCTTTAGCGCTCAAGTCCAAATCCATAAATCCATGAGCCGCAAAAAGACTCAGCATGTGATTCATGAAAGGGATACCTGTCTCAACTTTTGAAATGCCACTACCATCAAGATTGAGTTTAAGTCGGATCTCAGTCTCCTTTGTTTTCCTATCTATCTTTGCCTCTCGTCCCATTAATACTTACCATCCTAATAGTCAATTTGTTATCGTTCGCCTCAGGAACATTAAACTCGAAAGTAAATTTTATTCATAAAAAAGTGGTGGAGATGAGGGGACTTGAACCCCTGACCTGTACGTTGCGAACGTACCGCTCTCCCATCTGAGCTACATCCCCACTTAAATGGTTTTCTCCTATTTAAGGCTCCTCCATAGGAGATATCAGAAGCATCTTAAATTTTAAAACTAATATAACCATTATGGCTGTTCAAATCAATATCTTTCTGATTTGGTTACGAATCAAAATAATTTGACTTTCAATCTGCCTATGGTAAACAATAAATACATGCCCCCGTAGCTCAGGTGGATAGAGCACTAGATTCCTAATCTGGGTGTCGCATGTTCGAGTCATGCCGGGGGCACCACAAAATTCAATAAATTACTCCAGTCTAAATATCCTTTAGTTGCATATTGGCTGGTGATTTTTCAATAAGATCTCCAAAATCCTTCAGACATTCAGAAATTCTTTTCAGTTCCTCAGATTGGGCAATAGGGATATCATCAATTCCATGTTGTTCCAAGGCATCTATGACATATTTAATGGTTATCATGTCTGTATCCCTTGCAGGTTGGTAGGCAACTTCCCCATCTTTGTTTGTTCTAATTTCAGAAATGATTCCTGATTCAACTAATTCATACAGAATTTGACGGACACCGAGAATAGGTATTTCTAATGTTCTCGATATTTGAGTCTCGCTCCATAGCTTGCCCTCATGAGAGAAATGCTTCACAAGTAAATGGACAATTCTCAAGGACAATAATATTTTGAAAAAATGACTCAGTTTCTGGCAATCTCTCTCAAACTCATATGTGTCAACGTTCTGGTGAGCAAAGGAGATTTCAGCGCCAAAGAGCACAATCAGCCAGCTAAAATAGAGCCATATTAAGAAAAGTGGTAAGGCGGCAAAACTTCCGTAAATCGCATTATATTTGGAGACACCGATCTGGGAATTGATATAGCCCCATTGGAAAATCTGATAAATTGTTCCTGCGATTATTCCTGCCAAGGCCCCAGATCTGAAATTGACTTTTGTATTAGGCATAAAGATAAACATGAATGTGAACAAGATCCAAAGGACACAGTAAGGCAACAACTTGAGTATTGAACCTATGGCTGGGCTTATAGCCTCCGAAAGAGGGATCTGCTTAATAACAAGCTCAACTTGACTGGTTATAACAACCGTCATGGTACTGGAAACTACAAACAATAGAGGGCAGATAAGCATAAGAGATAGATAATCACTGATCTTTCTTGTGATGCTCCTACCCTTTTTTATCCCCCAAATATCGTTAAAAGAACTCTCAATATTCGATAATACCATTATTATCGCTAAAAATAAGATAACGATACCAATTCCAGCAACAAGGCCACTCATAAAATTCTCAAGCAATGAATGAGCAAACTCAATAATACGAGTGACAACTTCCTCTTGGCCCTCAAATCTCTCTAAAAGCATTTTTTCAAGTGCCGTCTCAAAGCCAAACCCCCTGGTGATCCCGAAGACCATTGCAATCACAGGTACGATGGAAAGCAGAGAATAAAGCGTTAAAGCAGAGGCCCTTAGTTGGCATTTGTCTTCAAACACGCCACGTAAAGACAAAATAGTAATCCTTAGCAGTCTGAGCAAAAACGACTTTGACCGAGAAAGATCATCTTTACGTATTCTCCAAACATCCTTTTTCAAGAATTGAATTATATTTGAAATATTCATTATAATAGATCCTTAAGTCACTTTTGGGTTTTTCCAAATCAATTAGTAACGTTCAAAAAGCTTCGCATTTAGAAGGACATGGGAATCTCTTTTAAGAAATTTGCAATTTAGCCATGGCAGGACATGGGGCTCTCTTTTCAAAAACGAGACGTCAACCGCAAGGCCGAAGGGACATCACTGCGCTATGGCGGGCGGAGGGTTAAGTCAGTACTTTGCCTTTATGGTGGCTATGGCATCAACCTCAGTAAATTGCCGCCCGCCTGAGAAGCAACTT
>CAYRFN010000266.1:0-4852 GCA_964423495.1 uncultured Desulfobacteraceae bacterium | reverse complement strand
CCTTTGTTGTCAAGGGTTCGCAGTATGTTACTACGGCTTCACACTTGACGCCTTAGATCTGCGGTACCCTCGACTTTTGCAACATTAGGGTAAAGTTAAAGGCATTCGCCCACGGGCTCACGCCCGTGGTCCTCTGCCTGTTTTTGATAGATAAGAGGAGATGCCGGATCTTTAACAAATTGATATTACTATGAATATTAATCTGCAATTAAAGTTTTTAGGGGGCATTTTAGGAAGTGCTATAGGAGATGCAATTGGCGAACTTGCCTTCCTGTATCCACAAAAAGAAAGATTATGCTCCAGGGTAGATCAACTTGCTGAACTTTGCTATACGGATGATACTGCCATGGCCATCGGGCTTGCTGAATCAATTGTAAAGACAGGAGGTATTAATCAGCAACATCTTGGTAAGACATTCAGCGATAACTTTGAGCGAGAGCCTTGGCGAGGCTATGCACCCGGTCCCCCCACTATTTTTTCTCTCGTAAGGCAAAAGGGAATAACATATTCTGATGCAGCACAAACCCTGTTTGGAGGCAAGGGTTCCCTTGGCAATGGCGCAGCAATGAGAATTACACCTGTGGGGCTTTTTTATCACGACTCTCAAGAACTCTATGAAAAGGCATGCGCCTCCGCTCAGGTCACCCATGCGCACCCGGTCGGAATGGATGGTGCCGCGGTTGAAGCCTATGCAATTGCCCAGGCCATCAAATTTGATCCAAAAGAAAATTTCCGATTTGAAGAAATGGTCCAAGGTCTGATTGAAACTTCAAGAACAGCTGAGATTAAGGAAAAAATGATGCTTGTCCAACAATTGATAGCCCAGGATGCGCCACCTGATGTCGCGGCTGAACGTATAGGCCAGACCGTAGCTGTAAATGAATCAATGCCTTTTGCCGTGTACTCATTTCTGAGCCATCCTAATTCATTCGAGGACTGCCTTTTTTGTGCCATCTTAAATGGCGGTGACCGGGATACTCTTGGTGCGATGGCAGGTGCCATCTCCGGCGCTTATTTAGGCGTTGAAGCCATACCTCAATTATGGAGTCAGAAGCTTGAGAATCGGTCACACATGGAGGACCTTGCCTGCACACTTTTTAAAATGTGCAAGGTCTAAAAGGAGTCAATAAATACAATGCAAAATTGTTAAACAAAACAAATTTTTCGTAACATTCAAAAGGTTTTACACCTGGAAGGGCATGAGACTCTCTTTTAAAAACCGAAAAATTGGTTGCTGGATATTTGAGTTACCTGCTGCCTGAGGCGGGCGGGAAAGGTATTGTGCTTGATGCCCGGAGCGCAACATAGGGCATAAATCCAGAAAGTCCGCCGCCCGCCTTAGTTTGCAGGAATGCTCAGGTCAGAGTTCCTGCCTAGTCGGTTTTTTAAAAGAGAGTTCCATGCCCTTCTTAAAGAAATCGAAAGGCACATAAACTCTCTAACTACAAACTGGATGTAAATACTTTTGAACATTAATAACTCTATAAAGGAGAAACTAATATGACTGATCTAATGGGTATTATTAAAAGCAGACGCAGTATCCGCAGATACCAGGACAAGGAAGTGCCAGATGAACTCCTCAATCAGATACTTGAATCCGTACGCTGGGCCCCTTCATGGGCCAACACTCAATGCTGGGAAGTTATTGTCGTTAAGGATCCCAGCAATAAAGAAAGGCTTAAAGAGACCTTGACCACAACAAACCCTTCTAGTAAGGCTGTTATCCAGGCCCATATAGTCCTTGTGCTGTGCGCAAAACTAAATATTTCTGGGTTTTATAAGGACAAAGCTACCACAAAGTTTGGGGACTGGTTTATGTTTGATCTGGGCATTGCCACTCAAACGATTTGCCTTGCTGCACACAATCTGGGGTTGGCAACAGTAATTGTGGGGAATTTTGATCACGACCAGGTAAAAAAGGCCTTAGGGGTGCCGGAAGGCTATGAAGTGGTAGCATTAATTCCCTTAGGTTATGCTGCAAAGGATTCTGCAGCCCCTAAGAGACATGAGATCAGCGAATTCACACATTATGAGAGATTTTAATTAAAGTATAACAAAAAATACTTTCTTGAATTAGTGAAAATTATCAAAAAAGGCCTCTAAGGAAACCAAAGAACATTTCCTTTAAGAGACCTTTGTTCCGATTGATGTCTTTTTTATCTTCTTCCACACTGGCCAATGCCTTTACCGCGGCCACCTTTTTTGTCCCAGCGGGCGCCATGCCGCTTTCCAAGGCCCTGGGCAAGTAAATTCGTCAATTGCTCAGGTGTCAAAATATTGCGAAATTCCAACTGGTAGTCTGTGGTTTTATTCAGAATTTGGCCCGTTAAATCCATGATTTCCTTTTGTATGGCCTTTATTCTGGCTGGATCCGGGTTAGTCTGCACCCATAACAACTTTAGTTCCGCACGCTTGCTGTATATTTGAGTTCGAAGCGCTGTCGTTTCTTTTAAGTATGTTTCACGAAGTACCCTGATCTTTTCTGACTGTTCTGTTGTCAGGTTTAGGTTTGAAAGTGCGGAAGGATTCATCCAATAACCAGTTCCAATCCCAAAGTCTTTGCCAAATGGGCCGGCCGTCACAAAGGAAGCCGAAGTCAATAAGAGTAACAATACTGTAAAAAAAATGATCTTTTTCATTAAAATATACCTCCTTTTGGTTTGAGCATTTGTATTTATTAAATTGCAGGACATGTGCCAAAAGTGTTTTGGTATTCCTATCTCTTTGTTATCACTACATTTTAACAGGTATTGATGACATTAAGATGCCAATATATTATCGTTAATCGAGGCAAAAAATGTCGAATTTGAAAAGATATATTCGACAGATGTGTCGAAACGTGATATTCTTTAACTGTTTAGCACTTCGGAAATAATGTAAAAAGGGCGCAGACGTAGTAAGCAACTTTAAGTCCTTGCCAACACCGCTGACTCGATTGAATTGTAACTCCCAAAGGGTTAGCTCTAAGGGATTATAAAAATCATGGTAACACCCAAAAAATCAGCCCAACCATTTCTCCAGCCCCTGGCAGTGGCCCTTGTGTGTTTAGTTTTCATATCTCTAATCCTAATAATGGGCCTTATGGAATTCAGGAGCTTGGACAAAACCCTTATAGGCTATATGGAAAATAGAGGGGTAAATATAATCAGAAATGTTCAGCAGCTTACTGAACTTCACTTCCAGGGCTTAGTGAAATCGGTTCAAACCAGCCTTGATGTTGAAACATTACCTGGCTTTACTGAAGAGGCATTTTCTCTGCAGGAATCACTAATCATAGACCTTATTGATTTGGCCCGGGAGATAGATATTGAATGGCAAACAGGCCGTCTAACCAAAAAACAATTAGAATCTTATGCGGCCAAAGAAAGTCTGTGGCTCGTGGCTTTATTGGATAGCCAGAGCGACATCATCTTCAATACCAGGTCTTTTCCCAAAGACCTTTTAACCCTCGCCATGCCCGTAGTCCAGGGATTTGAAGAGATTAAAATCCATATTTTTGACCGCTCATGGAGTAAAAAAGAGATAGGTTTTATTGCCCTTCGCCGGAATTCGGGAGAAGGAACAATTATCCTGGGTCTGGATAATGAGGGAATTCAATACTGGGGCCTAAAGGCATCCATTCAAAGGGCCATTGACGATGTGGGCCAGGCGCACGGTTACGCCTATTTCATCGTGATTGATCAACACCAAAGGGTCATCGGCCAGTCTGGGGAACCCCCTGAGATGGAAAAAACTGAAGTACCAATAAAGAATATTTTCAGACACGGGATAGGCGTATCGAGCAGGAAGATTGTCAAGGCTGGCCAGAATTTACTCGAGATTCAGGCCCCTATCCATTTCACAGGAGGTGTTGAAGGGGTAGTGAGATTGGGTCTAACAAGAGACAGGACCGATCAAATTCTCAAAAACAGTGGTTTTCGGGTACTTATATCCTTAGCATTTATGGTTATTATTGCTTTCTTATCTATGTGGTTTCTTTATAAAAACCAAAATAGACATCTGGCCAGGATGCGAGAAATAGAAAGGAGATTACACAAGGCTGAAAGGCTTTCAGCGTTAGGTCGCCTTGCCGCTGGTGTAGCACATGAAATTCGTAATCCTCTTAATGCAATCAGTATAGCAAGCCAGAGACTTCAAAAGGATAATCTTAACCAACTCACAGGAGTGATCCGGGATGAAATCAGCAGGCTTAATCTTATTATTGAGGAGTTTCTCAGCTTCTCAAAAAGCCGCAAGCTGGAATTTCAAAAACGAGATATAACAGACCTGCTTGATCAGATTGTTCTCCTTATCAGAGAGGAAGCCGAATTTGAAGGGATTACGATCCAGACACACTGGAAGGATTTCCATTTTTTTATTTCCATGGATTTCGATAAGTTAAAGCAGGCTCTTTTTAATATAATCAAGAATGCTATGGAATCTATCTCCGCCAAAGGCACAGTTTCCCTTTATAATGAGTTAAAGGACAAAGAATGGATCTGTATCAGGATTTCAGACACTGGAGCCGGGCTAAGTTCCGAGGAGATAGAGCACATTTTTGACCCGGACTATACGACCAAGGAGAAGGGCCTTGGTCTGGGTCTTCCTATCGCTAATGAGATTGTTCGTGGCCATGGTGGTATGATTCATGTCAGCAGCGTGCCTAACAAGGGGACTACATTTGAAATTCTGCTCCCTATAAATGAAGAAGCAGACAGGACATAACTTACATACAATTAAAAGTTATCCGTTTATTCCAGTCTGTCCTGTGCTTGATGGTTCGGATTATGGGGGTGTTCCACAAGTCCCGTGAACAATTGCAGTGTGGCTTTGAGACCTTTTCTGAGTGACTGGCGGGAGGCCGCCGTGCTTT
>CAYRFN010000265.1:0-4854 GCA_964423495.1 uncultured Desulfobacteraceae bacterium | reverse complement strand
GACCAGCTAACCATCGTCGCCTTGGTAGGCCATTACCCCACCAACAAGCTAATGGTACGCGGGCCCATCCCTGAACGGCAACTTTCATGAAGAGGTCACCTTTCATTCCGAAAACCAGAGTTTTTGGAACAATATCCGGTATTATTCTCGCTTTCGCGGGGTTATCCCAGATTCAAGGGCAGGTTACCCACGCGTTACTCACCCGTGCGCCACTTTACTCCTCCGAGCAAGCCCGGAGTTTCTCGTTCGACTTGCATGTGTTAGGCACGCCGCCAGCGTTCGTTCTGAGCCAGGATCAAACTCTCCACTTAATAATAGTAAAGGTTTAATACCTTTTTACTTCTCTTTCAAAAGGGCCCTACAACGGCATCACTATTTAGTTTTCAAAGAGCAAAATATACAAGACAAAATATTAATTGACCATTCATTCCTCAAACCGACCTTGTATATTAAACACATATTTCCAAGATGTCAAGACATTTTCAAATTTCTTTTCAAAAAACTCACATCTTAGAGAAAATGGTCCAGCTTTGAAGCAACTGTAGTGCATAACGTATCTGATTATCATTTTCAATCAGCGTTTTAGCCTGTTTATCCTCTTCGACTTCTATCTTCTCTTTTGTGGACTCATCACTATCGCCGCCTTCTTCCGGCATATGTCCTTCTAAATTCTCCTCTCTTAGAAAGTGCTGTGTCTTTTTGCTATCTTGCTTTTTGGAAGGTATAAATTCTAACTCAATGTCAGGTGTAATCCCGCTGGACTGAATTGATTTACCGCTTGGTGTATAGTATCGAGCAGTAGTTAATCGCAATCCTGATCCATCAGACAATGGCACTATTGTTTGAACAGATCCCTTCCCAAATGTTCTTGTCCCAAGAATCAATGCCCTCTTGTTGTCCTGTAATGCCCCGGCAACAATCTCAGCGGCACTGGCACTTCCACTATTAACTAAGACAACAATCGGATATTTTCTCTCTATTTTATTCTTATGGGCTGTAGCACTTACGTTCTGGGAACTGTTCCTGCCTTTAGTTGTAACTATTGTTCCAGAATCAAGAAATAGGTCTGATATCTCTATTGACTGAGATAGAAGCCCTCCCGGGTTAGTCCTTAGATCAAGAATCAGGCCATTCAATTTATGGTCTTTTTCCAGTGATTTAAGCGCTTTAGAAAGGTCCTTGGCCGTATTACTCTGAAAATCGGAGATTCGCACGTAGCCGACCTCTGGAGTCAAAAGCTGGTGCCTTACGCTCTTTAAGGGGATGACATCTCGTGTAATTGAAAACTCTAAAGGCTCATCTGTCTTTTCGCGCATAATAGTCAGTTTGACTTTCGTCCCCTTAGGACCCCGAATTTTATTAACAGCCTCCATCATAGTCATATCCTTTGTTGACTTATCCTCTATTTGAATGATCTTATCCCCTGCCTTTATACCCGCTTTGTACGCCGGAGTTCCCTCGATGGGGGAGATAACAGTCAGGATATTGTCTTTGATGGTTATTACAATACCAATTCCAGTAAAACTACCCTTGGTTTTCATCATCAGTTCAGCATTCTCTTCCTTTGTCATAAAAGATGAATGAGGGTCAAGGCTGCTAACCATTCCTTTAATGGCACCGTGAATCAGCTTCTGAGGATCTTGAGGTTCCACATAGTTTTTCTCTATCTGCCGCAATACCTCTGTGAAGATCTCGATATTCTCATAAACATCCTTCGTATTCGCCTTAACTTCGGCAACATTCCTGTAAATAAAAACTAAACCTCCCACTAATAGGAAGGCAAATATGGAATTCAAAAGAAATTTTGTTTTGGAATTCAACATTTTTTTGCTCCTAAAATATTTTTGTTTTAGAGATAAGACCATATCAATTCCACCCCATTGGGATTATATTTTATCGAAAACAAAGTTTAATAATAAACCAACATTACAAATAATACCAATCAGTTCAATACAAGACAACCCCCTAATCATAAAACTACCTCTTCAAATATAATTATGCGAAAATGTCAATGTGTCTTTAGCCAGTCTAAAGGAGCCAGATTCTTATCTTCTTTTCTGATTTCAAAATAGACTCTTGATATATCTGAACCACTTTGACCAGCAAGACCTATTACCTCCCCAGCCTCTACAATATCCCCTTCCTTCTTTGTTCTCTGGGAAAGGTATGCTGTTATGCTAAAATACCGCGATCCGTGATTGATGATGATAATATCTCCATAGCCCCTGAGCTGTCTTGAAAAATCTACTCTCCCTGGAAAAATAGCTTTGACTTTATTGTCAGATGAACCTTCAATAAAAATACCTTTATGAAGCTTCTGTTTTTTAGAGTCGAAAAACTTATCACCTCTAATTATCTTCCCTTCAAGAGGAAAAGGCAATTTGCCCTTGGAATCTGCAAAATGGGTTGATCGTGGTATAATATAGATCTCTTTTTTTTCAATATTTAAGAGTGCTTTTCTTAAGTTTCTTGCCTCAAGCTGTAGCTCATTTATTGCCTTCTCATAGAATTTTTTTTCTTCATGAATTTTCATTAGACGAATGGCTCTTATTTCGAGATACTGTCTTAGGGAAATAAGCCTCTTTTTCTCTTCCCTGTTCTTTATTTCTTTCTCAGCAAGATGTTCCTTTATTTGGCTAATTTCCTTTCTATAACCGCTTTCCTCATCAGCCAGTTTTGATAGCACTCGCTGGTCTTGTTCCATAATAGCTTTGAGATATTTCGCTCTCTGCCAGAACTGACTCAGGTTGTTGACATTTACAAAAATTTTAAAATAACCCCTCCTTATATACTTATACAAAACGACCAGCTTCTTTGCCATTCGGATTTCTGTATCCTTTAATAACAGCCCTAAATCTGCTGCTCTTTCCTCCAGCTTTCCCATCTCAATCTTTGTAAGACGGATCTTTTCTCTCAGTTCTTCTACTGTCCGTCTTTTCTCGACCACCTCTTTCTCAAGCTTGGAGAGATGGGCCAAAATGTCTTTTTCCTGGAAGCTAAATGTCTTGTATTTTTCCTTTTCTTGCGAAAGCTTGGATTCTATTTTGTTAATTTGATCTTGCTTGGTCTTATAAGTTGGATTTGACATGACATCAGAAGGGCACAGAAGGATTGAAAAAATAAGAAACGGAAGAATAATAAGAGCTTTTAGCAACGAATACACAGTATCTTTTATCATACCTCAAAAAATCGTCTTACGGCGATAAAGCTACCTCCTAATCCCAATACAATACTAATCAAAACGATCGAAATGGTATAGTCACGAGGAATAAAAACAAACTCTAAGACGCCAAGACCCAAGAAATGAATCTTTTTTGTACATAGAAAGAGATAAGCCGATAAAAGTGTTAAAATGGCCAAAATTCCACTTGATATGCCCTGGAGCACTCCTTCCAATAAAAAAGGTGTTTTCACAAACCAATCCGTAGCTCCAACCAATTTAAGGATTTCAATTTCTTCCCTACGCGAGTAAATTGTCAATTTTATTGTATTTATAACAATAAAAAGGATGCCTATGAAAAGGAGCCCACCGATAATAAAACCAATAAGTCTGATCATGTTCATCAATCCCTCAAACCGTTTTAGCCACTCTTCACTGTATTGGACCTCTTCCACACCATCAATGCTTTCAAGCTCCTTTTTAATTGTTTGAGGATCTGATTTAAGATCCTTTACGTCTTTGAAAACCACCTCAAAAGAAGCTGGAAGAGGATTTTTCGACAGACCTTTAAGAAGTACTGACTCGGAACCTAAAGCACTCTTTAATTCCTTCAATGCCTGTTCTTTAGAAATATAACGTTCTATTTCAGCAGCTGGCAACCTTCTAATATGAGAGGCAATTTCTTCCCGACTCTCATCTTTGATCCCGTCTTGGAGATAGACCGACATAGATAGAGAATGTCCCCACCCTTCAATCCACGTACTGACGTTCACAAATACTAATAAAAATGTGCCGAAGATAAGGAGTGACACAACCATGGTGCCCAGACCGATGAAATGAATAACTCGATTATTATTTATATTTATAAGGGCCTGTCTGAAAAAATATAACCACAATCTTAGTTTCATTTCTCTCCAACAATTCTCCCATGTTTCAATAAAACTGTTCTTTGTGCAGTATCTTCCAGCAAATTTTGGCTGTGTGTAGCCACAACCACCGTAGTGCCTTTCATATGTATACTTCTAAAAAGGATCATTATATCTTTTGTAAGCTCCGGATCCAGGTTGCCAGTAGGTTCATCGGCAAGGAGTATCAAAGGATCCCTCACAATAGCCCTGGCAATTGCCACCCTTTGCTGCTCACCACCGGACAAAGACAGGGGATATACCTTCTCCTTTTTCGCTAAACCGACTAACCTAAGCGTCTGGTGAGTCTTTTTTCGAATAAAGCTACTACTTGCGCCGGTCACCTCCAAAGCGAGGGATACATTTTCAAACACAGTCTTTGTCGGTAACAATTTAAAATCCTGAAAAACAAAGCCTATTCCTCGCCGCAATAAATCAAGCTTCGGACGTCTAATGCGATTCAAATTAATTGAATTAATTAAGATATTTCCACTAGTCGGTTTTTCAGTACCAAAGATCAACCTTAAAAGTGTCGTCTTTCCAGCCCCGCTTGGTCCTGTCACAAAAATGAATTCCCCTTCACGGATCCTAAGGTTGATATCACTTAATGCAATACTTGAACCAAAGCTTTTAAACAGATGGAATAACTGGATCATCGCTTATTACTGGTTAATTTTCATTATTCAAAGGATCATATAGTCTTCTCTTTATCCATATGTAATTACAATCTAAACTATTGGTAACGTTCAAAAGTATTTACATTCAGTTTGTACTTAGACAGTTTATGTG
>CAYRFN010000264.1:0-4864 GCA_964423495.1 uncultured Desulfobacteraceae bacterium | reverse complement strand
CCGGCGGCACGTAAGATGAACAATCCGCCAGATTATTGGGATCCAGCATCTTCTTATTACTAGCAAGAACTTTATTCTAAAGACAATTAATAAATTAAGGCAACTATCCTACCAAGGCAGGTATCCGGGAACGCATCTATGTTAACAACATTTCATAGTAATGAGATGAAAAGTATTTTCGCTGTTTCCGAGGTAGTGAACATCTGTTTATTACCGGCTCTTATCTTCTTCAAAAACCATGTATAGCTTCGGGGAATTATCTGCCCTTCTCTTTATCAAGGACAGGAGCACCTGGGTAACTAATCGTCCCGATCCCCCCGCTGACCGAGATACCCTCCCCGGTGATATATGAAGATTCTTCCGAGGCCAGGAACAGGGCAGCCTTGGCGACTTCCTCTGTGTTACCCACCCTCCCCAGGGGCACGATTCGTTCTGCCATTGCGGTCTGATGGGCTACGACGTCTTTCACGTCCGGACCGGAAAATACAGCCGACATATCGGTAAGAATCATCCCCGGGTGGATGAAATTTACACGGATATTATGGGGAGCCAGCAAGGTAGCTGCGGAACGGGAAACCGACAGTTGGGCCGCTTTGGAAGCATAATAATGCCAATTGATAGCGCTGTTTACAATAGCTGCGACTGACACTATGGGAATGATATTACCGGACTTGTTCTCTTTCATATGAGGGGCGATTGCCTGAATACACAAAAATGTCCCTTTGCAATTTATGTTCATCACCCTGTCCCATTGTTCCTCGGTTAGATCTTCTAAAGAAGTCGGGTTGGTACCTATTCCGGCGGAGATAACCATGATATCTATCTTTTTAAATTTGGCTATGGCCTGGTTTACCATAACCCTTACCTGGCTGCCGTCTGATATGTCACAATGTATGTATATCGCATCCTTTCTCTTTTCCCTGATTTTCTCCACTGTTCTCATCCCCGGCTCGTCGAGGACATCGGCGATCACAGAGGAGCAACCTTCGGTGGCAAACTTGAGGGCAATAGCTTCGCCCATGCCCCTGGCACCCCCGACGATAATAGCGGTTTTATTATCAAGTAACATCTGGCTTCTCCTTCTCCGAGGAATTTCGTTGTGTCCTGCCGGATACCACCAGCTTTTATCAGGCTGACCTGGAGGTCATATCACAAAGCCGTTACCGTATTTGGTGTACTAACTTTTCGTTTTACTAACGTTATAACCAGACCAGTTATTAGTGGGCAGGTCAACCCCAAATCGCTACCGTATGCGGTTCTCTATTAGGTTCGCTGTTATTAGTTACAGGAATGATGAATGATACAAAACCAAGGAAACGACCGGGAGTATAAACGATTTGAATAGCTGTTTAATCCAATGTTATCCTTCCCCCGTCTGTTAGAAACATGTCGAATGGTTACGGTTTTTGACTGCTGGGACCATGACAACTGTTTGCGGCCGAGATATTCAACAACCCGCATCCCGACCGTGATATATCTAGGGCAGCCTTTATGACGTACGATATCCAGTTCGGTAACAGTTTGTTTTTACCCTTTAGGTAACTCGTAAGGAGTCCCCGCTCTTTCCTCATGGATATCCTTGTACATATTCCACTTACCATCTCTGTATAGTTGCCTTGTATAATTCCCAAACGTAAAATTACAGAACATGACAGGCATACCGATTCTCTTGAAGTTAAGCGGTGTGTGTGCTGTTCCCCTGGGGACAAATATCATTGTTGGGCTGGTGATTATATATTTCTCTTGTTCATCCCCTACACCCAGACTAAACTCGATTTCTGCATCAAAATCATCCAGATCATTTAGATTTGTGCCCTTAAAAATTAAAATCTGGTCGGCATCCATATGTTTCAAGGGGAACGGATCCATTACCACGGGAGTCGGAACACATTCAAAACCTAGGTGGAATTCCATACCATGAAAAAGTTCACTAGATTTAAAGGCAAGAGGCCCTTTTGGGGGTCTGAATTCCGGAAACAGTAGTGGTGGTCTAGTAGCGCCTTTCGTTACATATTTCTCGTATTTATTTGTAGCCAATTGCTCTCCCTCCAATTTAATTTATTTAATTTAGAGACACTCACGTTTGTTTTCAAATAGAGTGCTTCTCGTTCTTCTTTACCTTTTATGCTTCATCTTCAGTTATGTGCCGATTATTTCAAATGATACCATCTATTAAACCTCTCGCTTATCCCTCCCAGGTATCATAAGGCTCTGGAGGTTCAGGTATTAAATAATTGACTTCATCTGGGCTATATACTTTTCTTATACGCTTAGAGGGGTCCTCCTGAGCCTTATATAATCCCTTAGCTTCTGATTTTTGGAATATCTTACTTTCTTGTTTAGCCAGCGGTCCCTTTTCCATATCAGACATGAAAGTTAAAACCCATAACAAATGCCAAATCTTCCATTCCCCGTCCTCCCTGATATAATCAATGGTATATTTGCCCCAGGCCCAATTTTGTTCATCGACAGGCCCCATCAATATGATACCCGGCGACAACCAGGTTCCCTTGGCCGTTTTTCTGTCTTTGGCGACTTCAATAACCGGGCAGATAGCATAATGCTCGACCAAGAACCCCGGAACGTTTCTTAAAGTTGTATATTGTTGAAAGAATCCTTTGGGGTCCCGGCCAAAGGCAGTTGGTTTCTTATCCTCTTTAGCAAACAGTTCTATTATTTTTTCATAGTTTAATAAAGATAACCATTGCTGATATCTGTGTTGTAATTGCTGAATTTCCATAACATCCACCATGCGCAAAATCCTGTCCTCGTGTTCCATTTTATCCTCCTTATATTTTTATTTATCTAGAAATCAGCTATACTTAATGTCATTTATTTTGAAAAACCTATGGTAGAATCTCGGATAACTCTCTATAGCCCAGTTCTCGAGATATCTTGAGCGCGTAACTCTTGATTTCAAGGGCATATTTTTTCATCTCTGTTCGTGTTAAGCGTACGGAGGGGCCAATTATGCCAAGCGAACCAACAATTTTACCATCGCTGCCCCTTATCGCTGCTGCGACACATCTGACACCTAGATGTCTTTCTTCAAAATCGAAAGCGATTCCGTCCCGTTTAATAATGGCGAGATGTTTCCTCAAATCGCTGGGATTTGTTATCGTGTTGGGTGTAAAAGATTCTAACCTTATTTCGGTGAGGTATTCCTTCAGCTCCTTGCCAGACATGTTAGCCAGAATAACTTTACCTAGTCCGGTGCAGTGAAGATTTATGCTTGTTCCTTCAGCCGGAACCACCTTTAAAATGTGATTGATATGACTCATAATGAATGTCTCTGATATGATGGCTTTTTTACCATCCCGAATCGCAATGATAACAGTTTCATTAACATGCTGTCCTAGAGCAGTTAAATAGGGAATAGCCAGATCCCTGATTTTTATATTAGATTTAATGAATCCAGAAAAATCAAGGTATTTCATACCCAATGAATAATTCCCGCCCTTTTTACGCTGCCTAAGATATCCGTAGGAAACCAAGTCGGAAACAATTCTATAAATAGTGGTTTTGTTTGCTCCGGAGAGTCTGGAGAGATCTGCCAGGCTCATATCTGTCTTATTGTGTAAAAACAACTCCAAAATATCTAAGGCTGTGGTAAGTGCTTTCATCGATAAAAAATATTTATGAAATGATATTTCTTTGTTAGAATAAAATCTTTAATAAAAATTGTCAAGTTAAAAAACCGCTTGACAATCGTATCGACATTGTTTTAATATCTATCGAATTATAGTTGAAATGAGTGTTTTTCAATATTTATATATGAAATATCATTTCTTCTTATGAAAAATAATAGTTGAAGAAGCAGGAAATTAAAGTAGCCATTTATAAACGAGATTTTACAGAAGAACAATCGACTTTTGTCGATATCAAAGGACATAAAAAATTTAGAATTGAGCATAAGTCGAAAAGGGGGGATAGTATTAAATACATAGTGCTTAAGTTATTGAAGGCGATTTATGGTCGAACGTCTGCCTACGAAAAAGAGGGTTTTTAGGCAGTTTCAATTAATTAGCTTTATAAAGGGGATATTTAAGAATGGCAAAAAGAAAATACGAGGATCATTTTATAAAGGCACCTATTCATATATCAAAGGAAGATTCTGATCCGCGTAATATGCTGGACTTCATTGCGGGAAAAGAATTGGGGGTTAATTTAGGAGTGATGTTAGTTCCTATTGTAGCTCCAACCTCAAATCCTGAACCGCATAAACACAATTTCCACCAGTTTTTATGCTTTCTCGGTGGTGACCCGAATAATATCGAGGAGTATGGGGCTGAAGTCGAAATGTCATTGGGTGACGAAGGGGAAAAGTATATTATCAACACACCAACAATATTACACATTACCCCGGAATTGACTCATTGTCCGCTTGTGTATAAGAAGGTCAATAAGCCCGTTTATCAACTGGACATCTTCCTGGCCTCTAAATACGAAAGGGTATAGACGTTTGATAGCCAGTTGTGTTACGCTAGGTGGTGTCCGATATACGTAACTGCTTACCTTAAGTATATTGACAATAGAAGGGAGGGTGATAATACAAGCAAATAGTACATTATACGAGTCTAAAAAGTAATTTAAAAAAGGGGGAACACAGTGAAGAGATTATTAATCATATCCTTAATGGTAATCATGTTATTAGGGATTATCTCAACCAGTTGCACTACAGAAACCACCCAATCGACAACAACGACAACAACAACGACAACAACAGAAGTTCAAGAAGCAGTAGTTTTATCATTTGCTGGTCCCTGGCCCGGGCCAGACCCGGTCGGGATTCTCTGCCAGGAGTTTGTCGATAGATTTAACGAGCGCGCCGGCGGCAGATACGTGATAGAGCTACACTTGAGTG
>CAYRFN010000263.1:0-4884 GCA_964423495.1 uncultured Desulfobacteraceae bacterium | reverse complement strand
TTAGCATTAGAAATATCAAGAAGATTATGAATCATCATGATGTGCTTGTGAGTAAAGGGAAGGAGTCACTTAAGAGAATACATGCAAATGCGCTGGCGCTCCTGGATTTCACTTATACCAGGGATGACCTGGCGATGCTTGTGGAGGATGCGCGCCGGGGTCTGGATCAGAAATCCATTGCACAGATACAGGAATCTTTCGATCTCTTTTTTGAACTGCTGGATTTCCAGCCTGTGTCTATTGGGGTGATGGAGCTGGATTTACAGATCTTTGCCCGGCCAAAACTTAACGGCGGCGACGTTCCTGCGTTTGAACATCTCATCCTCTTCGACGAAGAAACCCTGTCGTTAGGCCTGAAGAAAGGAGCCTTTTCACCGCAGAGCGATTTAGACCTCGCGTGGGTCACAAAATATGCCCGGAGTGAGGACCCAGCCGATCTCAAGGGCATGGATGTTTTCAAATTCTTGGTTGAGCTGGCGCTGGACAAAGCGCAACCTCAAGGAGGGTGAAATCGAGGAATATAATGATAAAGGGTTATAGAAAAATACGTTGTTTTCGGTGGTGTGTTCCAGGTTCTGATCCCATTCTGATATCTTTCGTAATATCAAGGCAATTCAGCCTATCTTTAGGTCAGTCCTTTTTATCGGGTTTCTCGTTTCCCTCAGCAGTACCGCGATTGTGTTAAAGCTCATTCAGCAGAGGGGTAAGGTTGAAAGCCTTCAAGGCCAGATATGTCTCTATGCATATTGATTTTTCAGGACGTCATTGTAATTCCCATGATGCTCCTGACCCTTTTCTTGGCAGGTATGACCGGGCAGGGTCCCTTTTTAAATCAAACTCATTCCTCCTCAGCTTACATTCCATGATTTTCACCCTATTAAGAGTAGATTATGATATTAAGAAAATTAAATTAAAAAAAATAAAAACTTGACTTATTTTAATTATTAAATTAAAATACACTATAATTCGAAACTTCAGAAAATTTTAATTATTTTTAATAATAATAAGAAGCATTTAATGATAATATTGTAGAAATACTATTCCATTTAATCAGTCTATCAAGTTTCAGGAGGAGGTTTAGGAAGAGATAGACATATTCAAGATTAAGATTTAAGTGCCGCCCAGCTTCAACACATACTTATAAACCATGCGATGGCTAAAGACCTCCAAAGGTTATATTCTTAAAAAGGGAGTATTAGGTGGCATTTAAAAGGCTTCTCGGGTGTACGTGAATCTTTATGGCATCTCGGGAAGCCATTATAAATAGATCTGTTGGCTTATCAATCATCAACCTAACCTGATTGTTTCCAAATTTGAATATAATGATCAACATGACTTTATTATAAAGACAGGGGTTTTGAATTTCCTCCGTCTTTCAACCCTAAGAAAGGGGGACACGGTATGCATTTCAAAAAGATCTTTATATTAATAGCTTTAAGCATGGCCATTGGGTTTTTTGGTTGTGCTAAGGAGAAGGCGGAGGCGCCCGCACAGGAGCGAATCACAAAGAATTTGGTTCCACCGAAGGCTGAGGTTAAGGGCAAGAATTTTCTTATAGAGCTTAGCGACCTTCAAGTCACCACGATTGAAGACATAACTTCTAAAGAAATCGTCGGAACCCCGAAGCTCACGGGGCACATCGTAATAACCAACAAATCCAAAGGTATGCTGGATATCCAAGGGGTCACCGTTGAATACTTGGACCAAGCTGAGAAGCCAATCCTTTTTGAATCTGGAGAGAAAATAGCGACAGCTTCTTTGTACTTGAGGATTACCAAGCCTGAGCAAACTACGGAAGGGAGTTTGGATGTCACAATCCCAAGGAAGGCTATCAAGGAAAAGGCATTAGGAAAGATAGAAATAAACCTGGTCTACATCCCGGCCCCTCTTAACCGAGAGTCTATTGTTTTCCCTGAAAAGATTGAATAGTCCGTTACCAATCAGATAGACAGATAGTTTTGGAGTTTAAGTACATCTTGTTTGGTCTATAGCTGGAAGTCAAGCGTAGCTGATGAGAAAAGAAAGGAGGGTTTACCTAAGGGGAAGGAGTCACTTAAGAGATTACACACCAACGCTATGGCGCTGCTGCTGGATGATGCGCGCTAGGGACTGGAGCAGAAATCCATTGTACAGATACAGGAATCTTTCGATCTCTTTTTTGAACTGCTGGATTTCCAGCTCGTGTCTCTTGGGGTTCTGGAGCAGGATTTGCAGATCTTTGCAAGGCCAAAGGTTAACGGCGGCGCGGTTCCTACCTTATGAAATGAAATGGGGACATCTTAAGTTATTAAGTTTATATTTGGATTGGAAAAATTAAAGATAAGGTACTCCAAATTCCCCCGACAAGTCGTGGGCTGCGGTTTCCCCCGCTGATAAGTCGTGAAAAGCACGGCGGCCTCCCGCCAGTCACTCAGAAAAGGTCTCAAAGCCACACTGCATATATTAGTGCCACGGGTGGTAAGCCCATGGGTATCTACTTAAAATTGTTAGCAGTGAAGTCATTTAATTCATCAAATTCAAGAACGAAAGATGCGATCATTTTGTCATAGAAAGTAATGTAACTATTTGAAATATCTTTTAATCAACTTTTCACTCTCTCTACTGTCAGTACCATTGAATTAACGATTTTTTGGACTCAAAATCCGGTGGGCCTTGCGCCCGTGTCGGTTCGATTCCGACCTCCGGCACCAAATAAAATGAAATCTTCCCAGAATTCTCGTCTTTGACTTAATAATCTTTTACTGTCATCTTGTTAATTGTATGAAAAATTTAAAAGTCTCTAATGCTCCAAAGCTAAAATGCACAAAAAATTGTGCGTTTTACCGTAAAATATGAGGCCATTAAACCTTTGATAATGAAAATACTAATCAATATTAACAGATTAGGGCTTTGGCACGCCAATTGCTATTTGATAGTGTTTCTCGTAGGATTATTAGAAGTTTTTCAATTTTTAGCTTGAATTTTAGCTTGAAACTTCTTATGAATCTGTTATTGTGTATCAGCTCATATCAACCCCATAACCTGTCTAAGAAAGGAGGATGAAATGAACAAGGCCGATTTAATCAATGAAGTGGCAAAAACCGTTTGTACCAAAAAGGAGGCTCAGGCAGCAGTAGATTGTGTTTTTTCTACAATCAAGAAAGCGTTAAGGAAGAAAGATACTGTTACTTTGATTGGATTTGGGACTTTTAAGGTAGCTAAGAGGAAAGCCAGGACAGGAAGAAATCCCCAGACAGGAGCAGAGATTAAGATAAAAGCCAAGAAAGTGCCTAAATTTGTGGCAGGCAAGGCCTTGAAAGATGCAATTGAGTAAGTTTTTGTAGTGTTTCTACATAAAATAGCCCCATCAAGTGGCTCAGCCACCGATGGGGCTATTTTATGTTAAATGGATCTCGAACCTATTATTATAATATTTCCTGTGGGTTGGCAATAATGAGCACTTTTCACAATCTTGCCTTAAGCGAAAACTTTAACCATTAAAGGAATAGCAACGAAAGTCCCAAGCGAACTACCAATATTTGTTAATACAACCACCAGTAAAATACGAGTGATCTTATTGTTCCAGAATCCCTTCAGGGAAGAGATGTCTTCGGGCAATCTCTCAAAATCTTTAACTTTTGGTTTTACCAAAAGGACTTCTACCAGACCAGCTACCCAACCGGCTGCGATCATAGGATTCAAAGATGTTAATGGGGATGCGACAATTGCGGATAAAATTGTCAAAGGGTGTGCAAATGCCAAGGTCGCTCCAAGCCCTGCCAGTATCGCATTGGCCAGAACCCACCATTTTATCATATGGGTACCGGCAGAGGTGCCTGCATAAAAAAATCCCAAGATAATTAGTCCAATTATGGCAAAAGGAATGGCCCATTTAAAAATGCTGGAATATTTACTCTTGGGAGGAATTTTATCCAGAGCATTAATATCCACTTGTTCTTGCCAGTATCTCTGAATGCCTGGGATATGTCCAGCACCTACTACTGCGACTATCTTTTTCCCCGGCGCAGTCCTGATTTTGTGGGTAAGATATTGGTCTCTTTCGTCGATCAATATGTGGCGCAGTTCAGGAAGTAATTTCCCAATTTCCGAAAGCAGCATTTCAAGTGTATCTCTATTCTTCATTTTTTCAATATCTTCTTTTTTGATCGTATCAACTTCTCCCATGGAGGTAACAACCTGGGCAAGTAATTTTATCTTTGTCCATAAGCCCATCAGGCGCCATGTCCTTGACAATGTCGTCCGCACATCCCTATCCGCAAGATGAATGTTTGCACCAACTGACTTTGCCGTCTCTATGGCCCGCATAATTTCCTCTCCTGGTTTGATACCCAGTTTCTTACCGATTTTTTTCTGGAATGATGCAAGCATAAGATTTGAGAGCAGAAGAAAGGCCTTTTTTTCCTTAATTACCTTGATGAGATTAGTATTGTCCCATTGATTCTTTTTTATCATGGATTTGTATCTGGAATCACAGAGTTCAATACATACTGTTTCCGGCTTTTCCTCTTGGATAACACTTTCTACCAATTCTGCGCTTTCCAAAGACACATGGGCAGTACCTACAAGGACGATTTCCTTATCTCCAAAAGTAAGTCTATGTTTATGGTCAATATTTATCATGAATAATGGGTGTATGTTCTTTTCAGAAAAAAAGCATAAGTCATAAGGTACGGAACGTGCCTAATATCATAAACCATGAATATTTCCAAGCAGTTTAATAATTATTTTATCTATCAAAAACAGGCAGAGGACCACGGGCGTGAGCCCGTGGGTGAATGCCTTTAACTTTACGTAATCATGAGACAGTGTGTCGTTAAGACCTTTTCTTCGGTTCCGAGTCTCCCGGCCTGGTCTTTTCTACGACTTATCCACGGGGGATTCTTG
>CAYRFN010000262.1:0-4895 GCA_964423495.1 uncultured Desulfobacteraceae bacterium | reverse complement strand
TAGTAAATCTCATGGAGCGTCCTCCCGACTTCCAGAGCTGGAAGCTATCCCAGCTATGGCCTGGTCTGTCGAAGCTCCCCGCCCTTATGGGCGGGGGAGGACCAGGTTTTATAAACCTAAATCATTTGCCCAACAACTTGAGTATGTCGTTATACATGGCGGTCGCTGGAAGGCCCTTTGCGTCCAACCCAGCTACCCAGTCCCTTTCTACAGACTTTGCGGCTTCAACCCAGCGTGCCCGCTCCTCCGGTGAAAGATCTATTTTTTCAACACCAGCCTTCTTGCTCAAACCACTTATCTTTTTAAAGACTCCCATGCCGACTTTATACATCAAATCCTCCGCCCAGGGATTCATATCCTCTATTATCTTCTGGATGTCCGGCGACAGGCTTTCCCATGTCTGCTTTCTCATGATCAAACATTTAGCCGCGCTGCCCTGGTTAGTCATGGTCACATACTTTGCCACATCGTGCAGTTTAAAAGCCATCTGGGTCTCAAAGGGTAGTATTTGGCCATCGATGATACCTTTCTCAAGGTTAGTGTAGACTTCAGGTGCTGGAGACTGTTCAGGGGAGGCACCTATCGCCTTTATATAGGCGGGTAATATTTTCCCGCCCGGGAAACCTATTACCAGCCCCTTAATATCTTCCAGAGTTCTTACCGGTTTCTTAGCCATCTGGATTACATTGGGTTGATAACGGCCCTTCCAGAGCACCTTCACATCTTTGAAATAGATCGGGATAAGATATTTTTCATGAACCATGTCTCGGATAGCTTTTCCGGGTGAATTGGGGCCGTCCGGCGGGACAAGGAATGGCAGGTTAAAAACATCGGAAAGTGGGAAACGACCCGGGTACTGTGGTCCGACCATTATGGTCAATTGAGCGGCTCCTTTAAGGACAAGGTCAAACTGTTCACCCTGCTTGCCCAGGGTTTGGCCTGGATAGAGCCTTATTTTTACTCTTCCTCCTGTGCGTTTCTCCACTTCCCTTGCCCATACCGCATATACGGCTTTAACTTCATAGTGTGTAGCCGGATCAGCGATGGCAAAGTTGAGTACGATTGGTTTGACTTCTGGAGTTGTTGCTGCCATTGCGGTGCCGATGAGTAATGTAACTGTTAGTAAACCAAAAAATATCTTCTTCATATGTCACCTCCTAAATAAATTGTTTTGGCTCTTCTCCCAATTAGTTGGGAGAAAGTGGTACAGGATTCAAGGGTTCAAGGATTCAATGGTTTGTTTTCTAATGATTTTATCAATGCCTTAAATATCCTCTCAATCTCTTGTATCCAGACCTATATGTCCTTAGTAAAGTGCTGTCAATATTTAATTGAGAACCGGTTTGGCTGAGTATTTTAACTATGAGCATTTATGCTCTAAGCTCAAAGGGCTTCCTGAATGCCCTTTATTATTTCCTATAGATTTAAGTAAAAGCCATAAGGTTTTGACCTCCTTAAGGCCTTTGTAAGTGCATAATATTTCACTCGAATCCTTGACCCCTTGACCCCTGGAATCCTTATCATCGACCAACTAATTTAGAGATGATTCATTTACTTCATTTCTCCGAAAAATTCGGATCGGAATCGCACTTTCCACCCAAGATTAAAACTCAAACGCTTCCAACCGCCTTACAATAACCGATGCTAAACCTCCCCTCAGCGTGGCGCCCAGAGCACGGTCCGGGGTTTTTCAGTCAGTTGCCGGGCGACATCTTTGATTTTTCCAAATTTCATGACATCGGCCCAGCAGTTATGCACGCAGGCCGGGTCAAGGCCTCTGGCAATGCGTTTGCCGTACAGGTTACACTCATCCGTTGGAACGGGGATAAAATATTGTCGTCCACCCGATATTTCAGGCTCCAGCTCTTTTATATAGATACCCACTTTGGCCTTCGGTCGGTTGTGCTCCTTTTTACAGGCGATCTCGCAAACTCGGCAGCTACGCAAAATTCGTAATCTATGAAAAGACCATATTTGTAAATAAATGGGTCAAGTCTGCCGTTGACTCTTATTAAGGTTTCGGGTTAATTCATGAATACGTTTTTTAAAGTTTCTATTCCTTCAGATTTCCTGTTTCACTCTTTCTACGATACTGCTTACTATATATGATGGGGGCAAATATACCGTGTCTCTTAATAACTTAATAAATCATAGCTCGATCAAAAGGTATTGAATTTTTAAAGAGCGTTGTCCCCCGTTCACCCGTTCATGAGTCAACCAAAGATTTGACCCCTTTAACTTTAATTAAATCATTAATTCTTGAATCCTGAACCTCCATATTTCTGGTTCGAATTTCCATAAACTTGACCCAATAATCAAAAAAGCCTGATACTCCAATATAAGATTTTTCTATATTCATACTTTATGTTCTGTGATCTGCAAATCTGCTCAATGCGGCGTTGACCAACAGCCGATTGGACGGACGCGAGCTTGCTCGCGGTCGGACGGGCGGATGTTTGGTCCAATGGCTTGTTAGCGCAGCGCTTGCGCGGCGCTAACAAGACATTGGACGAAGGCAACGCCGCGTTACCGCGACACGCAAGTGTCGCGGTAACGGGCTCTTCAGCCGCAGCGTTTAGCTGTCGGCTGCAAGAGCGATGTTAAATGCAAGGGTTTTAATGGGTTTGAATGATTTGGTCTAGTGTCTCTACAACCCACTGATTAAGGCTTTTGCCTTCTGCAGCAGCCCTTGCTGCAATTTCAGAATGTAGATTTGGGGGGATTCGTAAATTGAATTTGCCAGAATAATCCTTGTATGGTTCAATGCCTTTTTCCTTACAGACATCAAAAAATACCTTCAGCGATTTTTTAAATTCCTTACGTAACTCATCAGGTGTTTTCCCGTAAAAATCAGCACCACCGTTGAGCCCCAATATTTCCCCCCGGAACATATCGATCTCGGGGTCGTATTCGATTTTAGCCTTATGGCCTTCAAATGTCATAATATTCATGGTGTAACTCCATGGCTTTCCAACCATTTTCGAATGCTCGATATTGCACCTTTGTCAGTAGTTGGCGTTGGGTGTGGACGATGAAATATTCTTACCTCATTAAATAAAACAACCGCCACTCTGGAACCTTCACGTTCGCTTACTTCAGCACCAAGAGCAACGAACAACGCCTCGATATCCTTCCATTTGATATTAGTGCTAACAGGTCTGCTGAAAATACGTTCCAGTGTCTTGTGATGTTTAGGTTTCATTCGGCATATAGTACCATAATATGGTACCTTGTCAAGAGTAATTTATAACATTTAAAAAACATCATAGAATCATTGAAGGCATTTAATGTCGCCTTCACCCGTTTATCGGGTGAAAGGCGTGGTTGGGACATTTGGTTAAAAGGGCATAGGTGTCAACTGTAGGCCTGACACCCATGCCTTTCAATGGGTCACGACAACCAGTCATCGCCCTCTTCATTAAGGAGCTTTAATTCTTCACTGTGATCTTCAACAATATTTTTTGCCACTTCATATCCTGCTTTTTCAAGCGCAAATCCTGTGAATCGACAAGCTTTAGGATATTTCTTCAGATTAATGAAAAGGCTGGCAATCCAAAACAATAACGAAGGCCGCACACAATCTATACGGTCTTTTTCATAGATAGCCGTGCGCTTTAAAATACGCCATACTCCTTCTCTCTTTTCTAATAAGTCATAAAACCGTGCATATGTGGTCAAATCGATTTCAAGATGGCCGTCACCAGCCCGGGCAAGCAGGGTGACATTGGCTTCGCTAACAGCTCGGTTACCATTTATCTTAATAAATGGCTGAGCAACGATATGCTTTGCCTGACTTCCCTTTTCAGCCATTTCCCTGCTTGAATCAACAAATTGTTCGAACGGTCCATCAAACCATGACAAAGAGATTGTTCCCTCAGGCCAAAAAGTATCTCTAAGCTGATCCCAGTTTCCGCGATCTCTGTGATAAGCCCATACATTAATAAGTTCAGAAATCGCCACTCTATCAGAAATATTTCCTGATGCACCAATTAACTCCGACATGACTAACCTCCTTGATCCTTTGATTTGCGATCCTACAGCGACTCCCGGTGAGTTGGAAAAGATATAATGATGAATTAACCGGCGCGGCGCATAGTATTACATTTAAAAGAAAGCATCTGTTCCACGTTCGGTTGAATGATTTGGTTATTTTTACGATTTCCCTGCATTACCTCGCTTTTAAGTGTGTCGTTGTGACTTCGGCTAACAGCTTGTCTTTATTGCCAGTAACACGGGTTCTGATAACCAGAACTTTATGACCTTTACTTACAAATCTTGCTTCGGCTCTAATATCTCCATCTCTCTGGTTGCTAACCAGCGTCGTATGAATATCTATAGCAAGTGGGAAACCCTTTCCGTCTTCCCCAATTGTTTGACTTTCAATTGCAAGTACCGAGGCGGTAACATCAGCCAGCCATATCATCGCACCAGCTTGAACTGTGCCAAAGGGATTGAGGATGCCCGAGGAAACCATCATACGGCTGATTACGCAATCTACACTTCGTTCCTCAATGGAAAACTCGATATTTCCCGCTCTTTTGGCGGCGTTGATATGATCCTGCAAATTACTCATCAAGTCCTCTCATAGAAAAAATAATGTCGCCTTCACCCGTTTATCGGGTGAAAGGCGTGGTTGGGACATTTGGTTAAAAGGGCATAGGTGTCAACTGTGTAGGCCTGACACCAATGCCTTACTCCTTCCGATTTCCTGTTTCACTCTTTCTACTATACTGCTTACTGTCCTATGATGGGGGCAAATATGCCGTGCCTCTTATTAACTTCATGGAGTGAGACGCTCTTTAATAACTTAATAAATCATAGCTCGATCAAAAGTTATTGAATTTGGATCATCTCCAGATTAGTTGATAAAAATAAGGGGAATATGTAGTGATTTC
>CAYRFN010000261.1:0-4930 GCA_964423495.1 uncultured Desulfobacteraceae bacterium | reverse complement strand
CCAGGTGGTTTTTCAAGTATTTTTTAGATTCCGGTGCAAAATTCAGGTAATAATTTGAATGACAGAATTTTCAAAAAAACGGCTAGAAAAAAAGAAACAGTTTTTGTTTCGTGCATAGTCCGCGGCAAAGACATTCAGCTTAAACCTGAAGAAGTAGTTCGCCAGCTATATACCAAACGCCTGATCGCTCAATATGGATATCCAAAAAAACGGCTAACTTTTGAACATCCTGTCAGTTTTGGCAGGGAAAAGAAAAAGGCTGATATTGTTATTTTCGACAAAGACCGCCCCAATACTCCATACATCATTGTTGAGCTGAAAAAACCTAAACTCAAAGACGGTAAAAATCAACTCCGTTCTTATTGCAACGCCACAGGAGCCCCCATTGGTGTCTGGACAAACGGCGAGAAAATCTCCCAATACCACCGCAAAGACCCAAATTATTTCGAAGACATCACAGATATTCCCAAGGTCAACCAATCCCTCAAAGATATACTCAGTGAACGCTTTACCCTAAAAGACTTGATCATCAAGGACAAAATCTCTAACGAGCGCAAATCGCTTAAAGATATCATACTGGAAATGGAAGATGAGGTGCTGGCAAATGCCGGCGTGGATGTCTTTGAAGAAGTCTTCAAGCTCATATTTACCAAACTTTATGATGAATTCCTGAGCCAACAAGACAAGGGGATTCTTAACTATTTTTTAAAACAGGTCACTAAAACTGCAGTTCACGAGCCACCCGCCAAATATGGAACCAAACCTGGTTACCTTGATGGAGCGGACTATGATGCATTAAAGGCAGCAGTTAATGGTATTTCAGATGAAGGCTTCAGAGTGCTGGAATTCAGGAATACCGGCCAGACAGATACGGAACTAAAAAATAAGATACAAGACCTCTTCGATCAAGCCAAAAGCCAATGGCCTGGCGTTTTTCCCGAAGGTTCTACTTTTGAATTATCCGATAGTCATTTGGCTGTCTGTGTTTCCAGTTTACAGGATGTCAAGCTGTTCAATTCAAATCTGCTTGTAGTGGATGAAGCCTTTGAATATCTGGTAAACAAATCCGCCAAGGGAGAAAAAGGGCAATTTTTCACACCTCGTCATGTCATTGATATGTGTGTGCAAATGCTCAACCCCAAACGGGGTGAGTACATGATCGACACTGCATCCGGCAGTTGCGGCTTTCCGGTGCATACTATTTTCAAACTGACCGGCCACCTCTTTACCAATGAAGAAATCCCGGACGATGAAAAACAGAATGTGTTGAAGGTTTTTGGTATCGACTTTGACGAAAAAACCGTTCGTGTTGCCCGCACTCTGAACCTAATTGCCGGTGATGGGGAAGCTAATGTGTTGCACTTAAACTCTCTCGATTATAACCGTTGGAAAGACAAAACCGAAAGAGATAAGAAATGGATTAATACTTATGGCAAAGGCTATAGTCGGCTGGAAAAACTTGCCGCGGAAAAAGATGATAATAAGAAATTCAACTTTGATATCCTTATGGCAAATCCGCCTTTTGCCGGTGACATAAAAGAAAGTCGCATTCTGTACCAATACGAACTTGGATTTAAAGCCAACAGCAAGGTACAAAGCAAGGTCGGACGAGATATTCTGTTTATCGAAAGGAATTTGGACTTTCTAAAACCCGGAGGCCGCATGGCGATAGTTTTGCCGCAAGGCAGGTTTAACAACACGACCGATAAATATATTAGAGAATTTATTGCCGAACAAGCTCGCATCCTCGCTGTAGTCGGTTTGCATGGCAATACCTTCAAACCCCACACCGGAACCAAAACAAGCGTGCTATTCGTGCAGAGATGGGATGACAAGCTTTGCCCTAAAGTTGACGACTATCCTATCTTTTTTGCAGTCAGCGAGAAAGGGGGTAAGGATAACTCCGGCGATTATATCTATAAAAAAAATGGCAATGGCCAATATAGGCTTGATAAAAACGGGCACCTGATTGTTGATCATGACCTACACAATCACGGAGGCGAACTGCCTGATGGAATTGCCGAAGCCTTTATCAAGTGGGCGAAGAGTGAAAAGCTGTCTTTTTGGGTGGAGGATTAAGAATGCAGTATTCGATAATCCGAATCTCAGATCTTGATAATATTGTATATAGACTTGATGCAGAATATTACCATCCAGACCATATTGCGCTTGAGAAAAAATTAAATAGTCTAGATTTAATAGATGTGAGAGATACAAACGGCGTATTTGATTGTAGCGCTTTTTATCCTTCAATAGTGCCTTATTACAATTTTAAAAATATTGGTACTCCTTTCCTAAGAGTGAATGAGATACAAAATGGACTTCTACATTTAACTCAGGATACCGTTTTCTTACCTCATGAAATACTAAATGAGAATAAGACTACCATTGCTAAATGCATGCCTGGTGATTTGATTATTGCAAAAGGTGGAAATTCACTTGCTAAAGTGGCATTACTTACGGATGACTATCAATTATATTCTGTATGCAGAGATGTTATCGTACTGCGAACACAGAGTCTAATGCACCTAAACAGGTACTATCTCTGGATGTTCTTACATTCTACTATTGGGCAACAATTATTATTGAGAACAGCAAGTCAGACAGGACAACCTCACCTTACCATTGAGGCATTATATCAACTAGAAATACCGCTTTATTCGACGAGCTTTCAAGATTGTTTTGAATGGCTCTATAACCAGTCACAAAAGCTTAAAAAAGATTCAGAAATAAAATACCAACAAGCCCAAATCCTCCTACTCGCCGAACTCGGTCTTACCGATTTGCGGCCCAAACACCAGCTTACTTATGTAAAAAAATATTCCGATACCCAGCAAGCTCACCGTATCGACGCAGAATATTTTCAACCTAAATATGATGAGATTGTCAATGCTATCAAAAAGTATTCAGGTGGATGGAATATCCTGGGTAATATAGCAAAATTAAAGGACAAGAACTTCAACCCAGAAGATAAAATTGAATATAAATATATTGAGCTTTCAAACATCGCAGGCAATGGTGAAATCTCAGATTGCATGGTCAAAGAAGGACGGGAACTTCCAAGCAGAGCAAGACGTAAGGTTGCAACTGGAGATGTTATTATTTCCTCCATAGAAGGCTCATTATCCAGCATCGCTCTAATTCAAAAAGAATATGACAAAGCACTCTGTTCTACTGGTTTTCATATAGTTAATTCTAAATCGTTTAATCCTGAGACCTTACTTGTTATTATGAAAAGTATTCTCGGACAACTACAGCTTAAAAAAGGTTGCAGCGGAACCATTTTAACGGCAATTAATAAAGATGGGTTTAGGAATATTGTCGTACCTCTTGTCAATGAGAAAATCCAGACTGAAATCCAGAAAAAAATCACCGAATCCTTTAATCTTCGCAAGCAATCTAAGCATCTGCTCGAATACGCCAAACGAGCAGTGGAGATGGCCATAGAACAAGATGAAAAAACAGCTATAGAATGGTTGAAAAGTCAAATTGAAGACACTGAGGTAGCAGATGCACACTGACTACCAAAAGAATGAATCTTTCGTCGCATCATACGAAATTAAAAAAATCGATTCGGATTATTTTATTGAGGATTAACATATTACATTATGAACAATGATAAACCTTTTGATAGCCAGATTATTTTTACAATTGGCCATTCCAACCATGGCCTGGAGAAATTTCTAACGCTTCTTAAAGACAACAAGATTGAGGTGCTGGTCGATATACGTTCTAAGCCCTATTCCCGGTTTGCTTCTCATTTCAATAAGGCCGCTCTTAATGATTCATTTTATGCCTATGGAATTAAATACTTTTTTTTAGGTGATAAACTGGGTGGCCGTCCCAATGATAAGAAATTTTATGATTCCGAAGGTAATGTATTATATTCACGGATAGCTGAAACTCCTGAATTCCATGAGGGTATTGAGAGGTTGATAAAAGGCATAAAGGACTATCGTCTGGCTTTAATGTGCAGTGAAGAGAACCCGGAAAATTGCCACCGTTATCTCCTTGTCGGCAGATTTCTTGAAAAAAGAGGTATTACAGTAATCCATATTCGTGGAGACGAGAGAAAACAACCCAAAGGTGAATTCACCCATGAAGCAAACAGAAGCAGTGAAATGCAACAGAATCTTTTCCAGTGTGAAACATTGGGGTCTTCACATAGGCCAACATCTTATCCATTTCATTGATAAGGCCGATACGATGCATCTTATATGAACCCCGCGCGACCTCATTTAACATTTCAATCATGGTTACGTCCCTTCCGTCTGGCTTACTGGCAAGTACTTCATCGTCAAAATAGAATGCCTCAGGATTTACCGTGCAGCCGAATAATGATCCAAGATCTTCTAAATTGTCTTCCAACGGTCCGGGGAAGCATTTATAACATCTGATACACGGAGCAATATCATCTTCATTGCCTGATTCAGCTTTATTCGCGAAGGCCGGATCAGCCGTTAGCTGTCTGGCTAAAGCCACAAAGTCGCATTTCCCTTCCGCGATAAGTTGTTCCGCTAATTCCGGAGAATTTATGCCGCCGACAACAGTTACAGGAATAGATACCGCCTTTTTAATGACTTCCGAAAGTCCCGCATTTAATCCGTGCGGTTCAAATAATGATGAAAACTGTCCACTCAAAATTGGATCACGATAAAGACCCACGGAAACGTGAATAATATCTATGAAGCCTTCAATTATTTTACAAAATTCAGCGGTTTCTTCTATGCCCATACCATTTTCCGTGCGCTCATCCCCGCTGATAAGTCGTGAAAAGCACGGCGGCCTCCCGCCAGTCACTCAGAAAAGGTCTCAAAGCCACACTGCATATATTAGTGCTACGGGTGTAAGCCCGTGGGTATCTACTTTAAATTATTACTAAAGTTTCGCAGTTAGAATTTTTACTTGGTTTGTAATAGCATCTTCAACA
>CAYRFN010000260.1:0-4934 GCA_964423495.1 uncultured Desulfobacteraceae bacterium | reverse complement strand
CCATAGGTTATGGCTACCATAATTACCTTTTCTGGGGGTGAACATTTGTTAAAAGAGAGTCCCATGCCCTTCTTAAACAAATCGAAAGGCACATAAACTATCTAAGCACAAACTGAATGTAAACACTTTTGAACGTTACCAAAAATTGGGGGTTGAATTTTTGAAACACCAACCCCCAATTCCTATAGATTGCCAGGAATTTTAATCAACCACCTTAGATTTATGCCATACTGGTCCATTTTTGGTATCAATGACCTCAATTCCCCTCGCCATTAGTTCATGGCGCAGGCAATCCGCTGTACCCCATTCCTTATTACTTCTTGCCCTTTCCCTTTTCTTAATTAGGGACTCTACATCCTTACCTACTTTTGTTGGTTTAAGGTTCATGACATCCAGTACCGAATTGATTTGTTCCAAGGCCTTTAGCACCTTTTCCTTATTACTGGTGGACAAGCCTTTTTGGTCCATGATCTTGTTGACGTGGTGAGTAAACTGGAAGAGAGCTGCCAATGCAGCAGCAATGTTAAAATCATCATCCATGGATTCCACAAATTTATGTCTCAAATCATAGATCACCTGATCCATATCCGAGTCTTGAGGAACAGGCTTCCAGAAATAGACCTTTTGGACGAATTTGTCCAAATGAGAAATAGTACTTTTCACCGAATCCAATTTTGATCGTGAAAAAAAGATAGGCTTTCTATAATGGCGACTGAGTAACCAATACCGGACCTCTCTTCCAGTGTATCCCTGATCCAGAAGATCTCTCAAGGTCAATGTATCCTCTTCTGATACAAAAGACGGCTTTTTTCCTTTGATCATGACCAGTTCGTTGTGGACCCAATAATTGGCAAGAGGTTTATCAGTCACAGCCTGACTAATGGCTATGGAGTTCTCATGGTGTGGAAATATCAGATTAACACCACTTGTATGAATATCATATGACGGTCCCAGGTATTTCATAGCCATGGCTGCACATTCAATATGCCAGCCAGGCCTGATATTCCCCCATTGGGTTTGATAAAATATCCCTCTTTTGAGCTCATCGAGAGTCGCTCTCTTGAGAAGCGTAAAATCTCGCGGGTTTTCTTTCTCGTATTGGTCAAGATCGACAGTCTTCCCAAGTCTGATTTTCTCCAGATCTACTCGTGAGAGTTTGCCGTAGTCCTTAAATCGAGAGATGTCAAAATAGATAGAACGAAATTTTTCATAGGCATACCCTTTTTCGAGCAGTTTTTGAGTGAGTTTTATCATGTCATCCACATGTTCGCTCGCCCTTGGATATTTCGTGGCCCTTTTTATCCTCAACCGGTCAAGATCCTCCATGAAAGACTGAAAATATTTATCTGTAAAATCCTTCAAGGGCATATCATTCTTCCCTGCGTATTCAATTGTTCGGTCATCCAGGTCTGTTACATTCATGACATGAATTACCTGATAGCCTTTAAACTCCATGTAACGTCTAATTAAGTCCGAGAATAATAAACGTCTGCACTGGCCCAAGTGAATTAAATGGCAAAGGGTTGGACCGCAGGAATACATGGTCACACTGTTTTCTTCAATGGGAATAAACTCCTCTTTAGTGCGGCTTAGTGTGTTATAGATGCGCAGGCCGCTTTTCCTTTTGACCACAAATAGGGGTGTACTCAAATATCTTTCACCGCCGTCAGGGATAATTACAACAATTCGGCCTTTTTTCATCTCTTTAGCAACTCTGAGGGCTGCTGCCATGGCGGCCCCCGAGCTCATTCCTGCAAAAATTCCTTCTTTTTTAGCGAGCATACGCGAGGTTTGAAATGCCTCTTCATCGTCAATATTGATGATTCGGTCCAGCCGCTTCTTTTGAAAAATCCCCGGTCTGTATGATTCCTTCATATTTTTCAGGCCCTGAATCTTATGTCCCAAATATGGTTCGACTCCAATAATTTGAATCTCTGGCTTGAGTTCCTCAAACCTCCTTGATATTCCCATCACAGTACCGCTTGTGCCCATTGTTGCGACAATCGCATCTAAGTCGCCGTTTGTCTTTTCCCAGATCTCTATAGCTGTACCATGATAATGGGCCATCCAGTTAGCCTCATTATTAAATTGGTCCGCGAGCCAATACTTTTGAGGCTCTTTTCTGAACAGATTGTAAGCGTATTCAATGGCACCATCAGTTCCCAGGCGTGAAGGAGTAAATTCTATTTCCGCACCCATGGCTTTAAGAATTTTTACCCGCTCTTCACTGACAGATTCAGACATTACGAGGAGGATACGGTACCCCTTGACTGCAGCTACGAGCGAAAGACCAATGCCGGTGTTCCCACTGGTGGCTTCAAGGATAATTTTATCTTTTGTAAGCTCTCCTTTTCTAAAGGCCTCTTCAACCATATAGAGGGCAGGCCTATCCTTTACAGAGCCGGCTGGATTGAAGAATTCGAGCTTGGCAAAAATCTCCACTCCTTTATTCGGATTTAGCCTGTTTATGGGAACCAAGGGTGTCCCACCAATCTGGTCTAGGATACTATCGTATTTCCCACCCATTTGCTTTTACTCCAATATGCTGCCTGAGGCAGGCGGAGAGGTTTTAATGCTTGATGCCCAGAACTCACAACAGAACAAAATTCCAGAAATTCCATCAGCCATCTTAGTTTCCCGGACCGCTGAGTCCGGGGTGCCTGCCGAGTCGGCCTCTTAAAAAGAGTCATGTGGCCTTATCAGATGCCAAAACTTCTGAACATTACTAATAGATTAAACAACATATTGCCCTGGTGAAAAAAAGGCGCAAGGTCTTTAACTTGATGCCTTACGCCTTATGCATAATAATGAGAATCCGGGCTGCTTCGCTATAATAATACTTCTGGCTTTGCTGCAACTTAAAACCTTTTTTAAGGTCTATTGATATTTTTTGACCTCTTCGGTCAAGGCGGGCACAATCTCAAAAAGATCACCAACCACTCCGTAATCGGCCTTTTGAAATATTGGGGCATCTGGATCCTTATTAATAGCGACAATCAACTTTGAGGTACTCATGCCTGCCAGATGCTGAATAGCGCCTGAAATACCGCAGGCAATATAGAGATTTGGGGAAACCACCTTGCCTGTTTGCCCAACCTGATCCGAATGAGGTCTCCACCCGGCATCCACTGCTGAACGAGAAGCGCCCACTGTAGCCCCGATAACTTCAGCCAGCTCTTCCAGGACCTTGAACTCATCAGGGCCCTTCATGCCACGTCCACCGGAAACGATCTTGTCTGATTCAGTTAGATCGACCTTGCCGTTCTCATCCTTTAGAACATCAATGACCTTGGTTTTGAGTGTGCTGTCGTCAAGTGTGAAGGAGGCATCCAAAACCTCAGCCGACCTGGAGGTATCGGGCTCATTTATATCCATAACATTTGGTCTGGTTGTGGCCATTTGTGGCCAGCTGTTTTCGAAAGTTACCTTGGCATAGGCCTTGCCTGCATAGATCGGTCTGGCTGCAATGAGATTTCCTTCCTCCACAGAAAAGGCTATGCAATCCTGAGCCATGCCAACATCTAAACTGGCGGATAGTCTGGCAGAGAGGTCTTTTCCCTGAACAGATGCACCAATCAATAATATGGTCGGATCACTGGCCTTTACCAATTCAGAAATAACAGACACATAGGCGTCTGTGGTATAAGGTTCCAGCCTAACATCATCAGCTACCAGAACCTTGTCGGCACCATAATACCCCAACTCAGCCGCCTTATCCTTTATGTTGGAGCCAAGTAATACGACCGTCAATTCCTGGTCCAGGGCATCGGCCAGACGTCTTCCTTCACTGGTAATTTCATATGTGATTTTTCTTATCTCTCCATCTCTTTGCTCTGCTATTGTCCAAACTCCCTGTGCCATTTTATTTCTCCTTCTAATTATAAAAACCTAAATTAAATAACTTTCGCCTCGTCGTGGAGCAATCTTGCTAATTCAGCCGCCTTTTCCTGAGCTGTCTCTCCTTCAACGATCTTTCCTGCCTGTCTCTCAGGAGGTGGTGTAATTTCCAATACCTTTGCTTTTCTCGCTCCCTCTCCAAATTCAGCAGGATTCAATCCCAGGTCCGAAAGGGTCTTCTCTTCAAGAGGCTTTTTCTTGGCCTTCATGATCCCTGGCAGTGAGGCATACCGCGGTTCATTCAGGCCTTTTTGAGCAGTGATAAGAGCTGGCAAGCTCGACTCAATAACCAGCACCTGTCCCTCAACAGGACGGTTGACCTTCACTGACTTTCCGTCTTCGGCTACTTCAACATTTACTATCAATGAAAGGTGCGGAATGCCTAAGAATTCTGCAAGGGATGCACCGACTATTCCCATATCATCATCAACACCACGCTGGCCTGTAAAGATCAGGTCATATTTGAGATCTTTTACTGCTGCCGCTAAGGCCTTTGCCGTAGCAAGTGAATCACTTCCCTCCAAGGCTTCATCACTGATGAGTATTCCCTTATCAGCACCCATGGCCAAGGCAGTTCGTATTGATTCGGTCACCCTTTTTGGACCAAGGCCAACGACTGTCACCTCTCCTCCAAACTTCTCTTTGAGACGTAAGGCCTCTTCCACACCATATTCATCATAAGGATTCATAACCCATTTAATTTCATCAGTCACAATCGACTTCCCATCCGATGCAATCTTGATCTGTGTCTCCGTATCTGGCACCTGTTTTAGGCAAACAATAATGTCCACATTTTTCTCCTTTCCTAAACAATTTAGCAATCATTTATTAACATTTTTATAACTGTTTAGCGCTTTGAAAATATTACATACATGGCGGTTGAGATCTCTAATGCCCCCTGGACCCTGACTATTGGTTTGGAGCAAGCCCCTGTTTCGTCTTTCCGGGTTACAGGGGCATGGGGATCTCTTTTAAAAAATCTGCAGTTTAGCCCTGGCAGAACATGGGGTTCTCTTTTCAAAAACGAGACGTCAACT
>CAYRFN010000259.1:0-4964 GCA_964423495.1 uncultured Desulfobacteraceae bacterium | reverse complement strand
TTCCATAGGTTATGGCTACCATAATTACCTTTTCTGGGGGTGAACATTTGTTTTAGGGATTTTTAATTTGAAGGTTAAGGCATGGAACTTGCTTTGTTTTCGATTAATAAGCTCTTTGATCCGGGGACTTTTATTGGGATTATAACACTGGCTATTGTCATATCGTGCCTGGCATGGATAGCTTCCTTTGTAACGACCCGTTTATTTAGCTACTCAAGTAGCATTTTCGGAAATCTCAGGCTAAAGTTTGATGAGACATTAGTCGGCTATATCATTCGAATAAAAGACCTTCTTATATTTATCACCGCTTTCTTCTTTTATGCAAGCTTGATCCCGGGACTAATAACTCTATTAAGCACAATGATTGCCGGCGCGGGTATTACGGCCCTGGTTGTTGGTTTTGCCGTAAAATCGACCATCGCCAATTTAATCGCTGGACTCTCACTATCCATTTACAGACCTGTTCGTATAGGAGATAAGGTGGAAATAAGAGGCGAATACTGCAGCGTTGAAGATATCACGCTCCGCCATACGATTGTTAAGACTTTAAGGCATGAGCGGGTCATCATCCCGAACGCTCAACTCGACGAGATGACACTGATAAACTATAGCATTATCGATCCTCGAATGATCTGCAATGTTGAATTAGGCGTGAGCTATGACACGGATATTGATCTGGCTATAAGGCTGATCCTGGAAGAAGTCAACAAATGCCCACACCGTGATCAAGAAGCTGAAGAGCCATTAGTGAGGGTAATTTCACATGGCGATTTTTCAATCGGGTTGAGGGTATATCTCTGGGTTCATAATTCTGAAGACTCGCGGTTCGCGAAATTCTGGCTTTTTGAAAACATTAAAAAACGTTTTGATCGTGAAGGTGTGGAGATACCTTTTCCATACCGTACCCTGGTACATAAAAATGACCTGCCTCCTCCTCGAATGGAGGAACACGAACAGCGTGATCATAGATAAAAATAAAAGTAATAGGGGACGTAATAGTGTATTCTCGGCAAGTATTCTATTAACTCACACAAAAATGCCTCCATTCAGCTTTTAGCCTTTTACGATTTCCCTCAGTAGCTTTGCGGTCAATCTTCTTAGTTTTGGCATCTACCACTGCGCCGTAGTCGCGCCGTGCGCTTTCCACAGAGACATATCCATTGTTGACGTCATGTTGCAGGTAATCCACGTCTCATTCAAGCGGGTCCCCGTAACCTCCTCCTGGAGCTCTGAAGTAGATAATGGTGAATTCAAGTTGCAAGTGCACCATTTGATGTTTTCGAGAAGACTTCCTGGGGTGACTGGTAGCCCAGGCATTTTCTTGGTCTATGATTAAGCTTTTTTACTGCAAATGCAAGAGCTTCTTCCGTGACTTTTCTAAAATCTGTTCCTTTAGGGAAATACTGTCGAAGAAATCCGTTTGTATTTTCGTTTGTCCCACGTTGCCAAGCGGAATATGGATCAGCAAAGTAGACTGTTAATCCGGTTTTATATTCCAGCTCTTTGAAACGGGCGAACTCTTTGCCATTGTCAACGGTCAATATTTTCCGCATTTTTTTTGGAATGTGCCAAAAGGCTTTGATACTTTTTAAAGTGAGCGATTCTGCTTTTTTGTCAAGAAGTTTGGCGGCTATCAGGTAACGGCTTTTACGTTCGACATGGGTGGTCATATAACCAGTGCTCTTTTTGCCTTCAATTGCATCTCCCTCCCACTCACCAAAGCGTTTGCGAGTCTCGACGATGGTAGGGCGTTCTGAGATGCTGACCCGGCCAGACATGAATCGTCTTCCCGAGTCGTATCTCTTTTGTTTTCGGCGCTTTTTTCGTCTGCGTCGTAGATGGTGATAAAGTGTGCCACCCTCTTTTGCATCTAAATAGATCCATCGGTAAATAGTTTCATGGCTGACACGCATTTCATCATCGTCTGGATAATTAATTTTTAGTTTCTCTACGATTATTTCCGGAGACCAATCTTCTCTGAGTTTACGTCCTACGTAGTCGACTAGACGCTGATTGGACCGACGACGTTGATGCCGCGCTTTGTGTCGGTGCTTAAGTGCCTCGGGATGAGTCCAGTCATACCAATAAACGGTATCCTTGTACACTGGGTCGTCATTTCGTTTGAGTTCCCTGCTGACGGTCGTATGATGTCTCTTGATCCTTCGGGCAATCTCTCGAAGGGGAAAACTGGCACACGTTAAATGGCTGATGACATATCTCTCATTTTCTGTAAGATGGGTATAAGGCATGACAGGCTCCTTCTGGGTGTAAGGTTGGTTGTGCTTCCTACACTACCAGAAACCCTGTCATGTCCAACAGTTATCTTATGTGGTGCACTTTGAACTTGAATTCACCTTATCTATCATCAAGCTTACCATCCCTCATATATAGAATGATATACCATATGCTGTAGCTTTCATCCAATTAGATGAAGGGCCACGGATGGAGAGCAACATAATTGGTTGCAAAGTGGCAGAAATCAAAATAGATATACCGGTTGAAGTATGTTTTGACGACGTCACAGATGGCATTTCGTTACCCAAGTTCAAGCCGGCAGTTTAGTAATATTAACAGAAGGATGTTAAAAGTAAGCTATAAGAATATGCTATATGATAAGGAAGATGGCATGGGCATATTTACTACTAACTTGCCAGGGGTTAAATACCCTTGATATTAAAGCTTTTGTAGGCTATTTGGGCTATTTCAAGTAGTTGAAGATGCTTCTTATGTGGGTGTGGTAATATTTGGTGATAGGAGAAAGAAATCAGTAAGGAGAAAATAAACTGAAGAAAGGGGATATTAATATGTCTGATAAATTGGTAGAGGCTGTTATTGACATGAAGGAAAAGGAAGCTCTCGAGATCGCCAAGGCCTTGGTAGATAGTGATGAAGACCCTGTTAAGATCCTGGATGATTGTACAAGGGCAATGGAAACGGTAGGGAAGCGCTTTGAGGCCGGCCAATATTTTCTTCCCGAACTGATGATGGCCGGCGAGATGTTGAGGGAGATCTCCGAGATGGTCAAACCGAAAATTAAAGGTGAAGTGACCTCGACAAAGCGGGGCAAGGTGCTTATGGGGACCGTTGAAGGGGACATCCATGACATTGGGAAGGATATCGTCACCTTTATGCTTGACGTCAACGGCTTTGAGGTACGCGATATTGGAATGGACGTTCCACCTGCCAAATTCGTTGAAGAGATCAAGGATTTTCAACCCCAGGTTGTAGGTATGAGCGGTCTTCTAACCCTGGCCTACGACTCCATGAAGAATACGGTTCAGGCCATTGAAAATGCGGGCTTGCGTGACAGCGTAAAGATCATGATCGGCGGCGGTCAGATGAGCGAAAAGGTAAAGGCATATGCCGGGGCCGATGCCTTTGGCAAGGACGCCATGGAAGGGGTTAGCTTAGCGAAAAATTGGATCGAAGGGGGATGAAATGAAAGAGAGATGGATGGATGCGTCTCCGGATGCGGAGGAAAAGCAGGAACGACAATTTCAGGTCTGGCTTTCAGGGCAAAATATTCCATTTGAAAATCCGGATGCCGAAGTGGCCTATAGGGAACGGGTAACCCTCATTAAAGACGCGATTCAACTGAAAAAAACGCCCAAGCGTATTCCCATATGCCCCTCGGTCGGGCATTTCCCGATCGAATACGCCGGCATCAGCTGGCACAAGGCCATGTATGATTATAACAAGCTGGCCCAGGCCTGGGAAAAGTATCATAACGATTTTGCCCCCGATGCCTTTGGTAGTCCTCGGACTGTTGTTCCAGGCAAGGCGCTCGATATTCTGGATTTCAAGCTGTACCAATGGGCCGGTCATGGGCTGAGGGAAGATCAGGAGTACCAGTTTGTAGAGCGTGAGTATATGAAGGCGGAAGAGTACCAGGACCTAATCGATGACCCAACCGGGTTTTTTCTCAATGTCTATTTTCCACGGATCTTTGGGGAATTAAAACCCCTGGAAAAAATGCCTTTGTTACCACCCGTCCATGAGATTCCCCTTGTGCCGCCGGCAATTATGCCTTTTGGTATGGAGGATGTGAGATCAGCATTCCAGAAGCTTGGTGAAGCTGGGGATGAGGTCAAAAAATGGTCTTCCAGTGTGGCCCATGTCAGCGCATTGATCATGGGAAAAGGATACCCGTCCTTTTCAGCAGGATTTTCAAAGGCACCCTTTGATGTCCTTGGCGACAGCCTCAGGGGTACTCGAGGCGTACTAATGGACATGTTTCGATACCCGGATGAACTCCTCGAGGCTTGTGAGAGAATAACCCCTTTTATGATTAAATTAGGAGCGGCGGCGTGCAAAGCCGCGGGTCATATCATGCCCTTTATGCCTCTTCACAAGGGGGCGGACGGTTTTATGTCCAATGAGCAGTTCAGGACCTTTTATTGGCCAACCCTGAGAAAGGTCATCATAGGCCTCATCGATGAAGGCATGGTCCCGCAGCTATTTGCAGAAGGAGGCTACAACCAGCGTCTTGAAGCCATTTGCGATCTTCCTAAAGGGAAAACCGTCTGGTGGTTTGACGCATCGGACATGGTTCAGGCAAAAGAGATCGTTGGGAAGGTGGCCTGTATAGCAGGAAATGTGCCCCTGGATCTGCTATGTACCGGTACGACTGATGATGTGAAAGACTATTGCAAAAATCTCATCGATACGGCCGGGAAGGATGGTGGTTTTATCCTTTCATCCGGCGCGGGTGTTCAGGGGGCCAAGCCTGAAAATGTCAAAGTTATGATCAATTTCTCAAAGGAATATGGGGTTTACAGTTGATGGCTTTTTATGAATTTATCACAGTTGATCAGGTGAGTCCGGAGGCCGAATGTCGTTCATGAGAATTTGACTTTTACTGACGGCTGGATACCGAAACCTGACCACTGCCAACTGGAGGAAGGGGTGCTTTAATAATGGAAACCAAAGTATCAAGTGCAAAAAAGGAGATCATCATAAGTGAC
>CAYRFN010000258.1:0-5044 GCA_964423495.1 uncultured Desulfobacteraceae bacterium | reverse complement strand
CAGAAAAGGTCTCAAAGCCACACTGCATATATTAGTGCCACGGGTGTAAGCCCGTTGGTATCTACATTACATAGACAAATGTTAAGTGGTGATCTAAGATTAAATTCTTTATAATAAACGTGAGATTCTGTTTTAATGAAATTATTTTGTCAATCATTTTTTTATTAAATTTTTTTATTAAATCGATGATTGTATGGCAGAGAGTTGTAAATTCAACTAATCATCTACTTAAAAATCTTGACAAGTGAAATTCATTTTCTATAAAAATCCATATGTGCAAATTTTCACATATTCTTATTACCCCTATTCAGTGAAGGAAAAATAGAAATGGATTTGAAAACAGAAAAAGCTATAGCATTTTTTCTTGGAGCCATACTCTTTATTGTGGGCGTGGTGTGCTATGCAGCCTTCCCTGAGAAGACACCTGAAGAACCAATCAGGATTATGCTCAAAAGTACAGGAGGGAATGTGCTCTTTGACCATAAAGAGCATACATCTGAGAGCGGATATGGTCTGGAGTGTAACGATTGTCATCATATGCGAGAAGATGAAAAGGCCAGACCGCAGGCATGTATAGAGTGTCATGAGGTTGACGGGGAGGACCCCATTAAAAGGTCAGATGCATTTCATATGCAGTGTATAGATTGCCACAAAGAAAATGGGACAGCCCCGGCAGAGTGCGCGGGATGTCATGCTTTTTAGTTAACCTAATTGTTTACAAAAACACAGTATCGGGAAGGATCTTCTCTCGTCCGTAGGAGGTAAACATGATAAAGAAACCGTTTTTCGGTTTGGGAAAGCCTAAGCTGAAATATCGGGTATTTGAAACCCAAGAACAAGATACTTTAAGGGATATGCCCGTCCCGGATAGGGTGACTCTTTTTTTAGAAGATCCTTATGAAATGAGTGAAGATATTTCTGTCAAAGTGGGAGATAAGATCAAAATAGGACAGAAACTGAAACTCAAGGAAGATGACAAGGCTTATATTATCTCATCGGTCACGGGGACAATTGCTGATATTTCTCGATATGATGGTTACCTTGGAAAGACCTATAGGAAAATTTCAATTGATACGGCCGACAAGGAGAAATCGGATAGCCAAACACCCGTTCTTGGAAATGCCAGTGAATTCTTGGGCTGTCTCCCCGGCAAGCCTGATTTTGCATCTCTTTTGGATACCCAGTCAAATTTGCATACAATAATAATAAATGGAGCTGATAAGGACCTTTTGGTTTCAACAAATCAGCTTATTGTCAAGACAGAATATGAAAGTTTGAAGAAAGGCATTGAATATTTGAGAGGAAATACTGGTATACGCAAAATCGTGATGGTTGTTGGCCCTGAAGTGTCGTCCCAGGCCAAAAAAACCGGTGCCGATATAAAAGTAATTAAATCTGTCTATCCCAACATACTACCACAAATCATTATTAAAAATATCTTGGGCACGTTCCTGCCTACTGTTAAGGGCTGTGAGGAGATGGGAATTGGATTAGTAAATGCTGAAGCGATTTTGGCTATTGCGGATGCACTTACAAAAGGACAGATACCTGTTAATAAAATACTGACGGTTATTAAGAAGGATTATACCACGGTCCATGTTAGGGCCAGGATCGGCACGCAAACAAAAAATATTTTAGAGGCGTTGGGTATTGAGATGAACCATGGCGATAGACTTGTTCAGGGAGGCCCTATGATGGGTCATTCCGTCTATTCTGAGGATATGCCGGTTTCCTGGGATACAGACGCGATTATGATCCAGGACAAGGATCATATTGTTTTGAGCTCTGAAAACCATTGTATTAACTGCGGTGAGTGCGTGAGGGCTTGTCCAACCAAGGTGCCCGTTAATATGCTGGTCCGGGTTCTTGAAAATGGTCTTTATGAGGAGGCCGCTGAAGAGTATGATCTTCTTTCTTGCATTGAGTGTGGGCTTTGTAGCTATGTATGCACTGCGAGAATCCCAGTATTCCAATATATCATGCTTGGAAAGTACGAAGTCGCTCGGATCGGAAGTATGGAGGAATCCAATGTTTAAACAGAAGTTGTTTGTTGGTTCACATGCACCTTTTTGGCACAATGGAAGTAGTATATCAGGGAAAAGCTATCATATCATGCTGGCAGCTCTTCCTGCGGTAATCTTGGGCATTTATCAGTATGGCATGCCCGCGGTTGGGGTTCTGGCATTTTCTATATCAAGTGCTATGATCTGGGAACTTATCATGAATATCATGATGAAGAGACCTGTCAGCATAGGGGATGGAAATGCTGCTGTAATTGGGCTTTTGTTTGGCATGTTATTACCGGCCACAACTCCCTGGTGGGCAGTTTGGGTTGGGACTTTTGTGGCGGTTGTTGTAGGGAAACAAATATTTGGTGGTATAGGTTGTAATCCACTTAATCCAACCCTTGTATCGATTGCCATAATAATGCTTTCATGGAAGAGTTTGCTGGACTTTAATGCAACTCTTGTAAACTATGACCTTGGTTTCAACATGGTATATCCATTAGCTGCGGTTAGGGGTTTTGGGCCGTCTGCCGCTGCAGATTACACTGTGCGAGGGCTGCTAATGGGTCAGCAATCTGGCGGGATAGGGGCGACATTTGGGCTTGGCCTACTATTGGGGGGGCTATATTTGATGATTCGCGGTTATATTCGCTGGGAAATATCCTTGTCCTTTCTTGCAGGAGTTTTCGTAACCGCCCTGCTCTTTAATGTTTCTAACCCTGATAAATATGCAAACCCTGTCTTTCATTTGTTATCCGGGTATACTCTGATTGGGGCGTTTTTCCTTGCTACTGAAGATTCATCTTCACCGGTTAACTTTGTTCCAATGCTTATATATGGAGCCCTTTCCGGTATTTTGACAGTCCTCATTCGGAACATTGGGTCTTTTGTGGATGGTGTAGTATTTGCGATCCTCATGATGAATGTGGCCAATCCACTTTTGGACAAGATTAGACCAAAAGCCATGGGAAGGGGAAGTAAATATGCGTGAAATGATAAGACTCTTTGTCACTATTGCCGTTTTTAGTGCCGTTTCAGGAGGATTGCTGGCGGCTGTCCAGAGTGGAACTAAGGAACGAATAGAATATCAGCAGCTTAAGTTTGTCAAGGGGCCTACAATACAACAAATTATGGAAGGTTGCTCAAATGATCCCCTTATAGACCGTTTCAAGCTTGTAGATGGAAAGAAACAGAAGAGCTTCTTTGTAGGCGTGTTTGACGGCAAGGCAAATACAGTGGCCCTTGAGTCATTTGGAAAAGGTTTTGGGGGTGATATAGGTGTTGTTGTTGCTGTCAACACGGAAGATGACAAAATTGTAGGAATCGGTGTCACAACCCATAGTGAGACGCCAGGCGTGGGTTCAAGGGCAAAAACCGATGCCAGCTTCAGTTCACAGTTTAAAGGACTGCCGATCAGAGAACCGTTCAAGGTAAAGGCCGATGGTGGGCAGATTGATGCCCTTAGTGGGGCTACTGTTTCATCGCGTGGGGTATGTGGGGCTGTTGTTGATTCGGCGGAGACTTATGCGCGGTTAAAAAAAGATATAATGGTAAAATTGAAAGAATTCAAGCAATAGGGAGAGAATGATAGATGGCAAAAAGCACTGTTCAGGAGTTTACTAAGGGGCTGTGGGCTGAAGTTCCTCCGTTTCGTCTTGTCCTTGGCCTATGTCCCACATTGGCGGTGACCAAGACCGTTGAGAACGGTATTGGGATGGGGATAGCATTAACTTTTGTTTTGACATGTTCCAATATTGTTATTTCTTTGCTAAGGAATGTCATACCAAAACAGGTAAGAATAGCCTGTTTTATTGTTGTTATAGCGACATTTGTCACGGTTGTTGAGCTTGTGATGCAGGCGTTTACCTATCCTCTCTTCTTGAAGCTTGGGATTTTTATCCCTCTCATTGTGGTAAATTGTATTGTCCTTGGACGTGCAGAGGCCTTTGCCGCCAAAAATGGAGTTGTCGCTTCTTTCGCGGATGGTTTGGGAATGGGAATAGGATTTACTCTATCTTTGATCGCTCTCTCGATATTTAGGGAAGTACTTGGAAGCGGGACCTTTTATAACATACCTGTGTTTGGGCCGTCCTTTAAGCCTTTTTCCTTTTTGATAGAAGCACCAGGCGCCTTTGTTTGCCTCGGCCTTATGCTTTGCATTATGAACATGCTTGGTAAAAAATAGAGATAGATTCTACTTAACCTTAGGGCAAGGAGAAAATTAATGGGTGACTACTTTTTACTGATAATAAGCTGCATATTTGTCAATAATATTCTCCTAATGCAGTATCTGGGAAATTGTCCATTTCTCGGGGTATCCAAGAGGATGGAGACGGCACTGGGTATGGCCATGGCGGTCGTATTTGTATTAGTCTTGGCTGGAGCAATAACCTGGATCACTAACAATTTGGTATTGAAGCCATTTGGGTTTGAGTTTTTGAGGACCTTAGCCTTTATCTTGGTAATTGCTGCCTTGGTCCAATTTGTTGAGATGTTTCTCAAAAAGAGCATACCCGCGCTATATGCCGGTCTTGGTATATTTCTTCCGCTAATCACGACAAACTGCGCGGTTTTGGGTGTATGCCTTATCAATATCAAGGAAGAATATACTTTTTTGCAGGCTCTTATTTCCTCTTTCGCATATGCGGTCGGTTTTGGGTTAGCCCTTATCCTGTTTGCCGGAGTTCGTGAACGTGTCCTTCTTGCGAGGGTGCCAAGACCGCTGCAAGATACTTCGATAGGTCTTGTAGGGGCTGGAATGATGTCTCTTGCCTTTTTTGCTTTCAAGGGAATGGCTTAGTTTATGTATTAATTCTGATTTTGTGAAGATTGGCGCTAACTGTTGCAAAATTTGTTAGACCGCGATTGATGATACCTAGTTTGGGAAAGTAGATTTAGCATTTTATAATAATTTGGTAACGTTCAAAAGGCTTCTCATTTAGAAGGACATGGGACTCTCTTTTAAGAAAGTCGCAGTGTAGCTATGGCAGGACATGGGGCTCTCTTTTCAAAAACGAGACGTCAACTGCAAGGCCGAA
>CAYRFN010000257.1:0-5145 GCA_964423495.1 uncultured Desulfobacteraceae bacterium | reverse complement strand
ACTCGGGACTAATCCTTTATTTGTTAGGCAAGCTCTGGAAATTTATAATTTTATGGATGTCCTTCTTTCCCTATGACTAAAAAATAAGGGCGAAATTTTTTAAGTCTTTTTGGGCCAATTCCTTTTACCTTGAGCAAATCATCGACGCTTCTATAAGGACGTCCAGCTATGATTCGCGCTGAAAGAACAGGACCGATTCCATTGATAGACATAAGTTCTTCTTTGCTGGCGGTATTTAGGTCAAGCAAGCCTTGTGGAGATTCGGTTTTTTCCAACTTTAAGGGGGCGATATCATTGGAAACAATGTCATTGTTTTTAAAACGGAAGGGTTCAGTGGAAAAATACGCGGAAATCGGCAGGTGATCCGAGTACCCCTTACCCAGGTGCCTACCCATGCCACTTTCGGCCTTTTGCCAGCGATAGATGGCCTTTCCCCTGAACAAGTAGGCCGGTTGGAACTTATTAAACGAATTATCGCTATAGGAAATTCCCTTATCATCATAAAGTCCTTTAGATACGATAATATTGTCCGGACTGTCATTCTCCCCGAAAAAATTGTAAGACCAACGTCTGGTTTTACTGACTTCAAGCCATAAATTATACAGATACTCATTCGCGGCCTGCTTTGTCAGTATCTTTTCATTGACCATTTCAGAATCTTTGATAGTCCTTAAGATATGATTGATTCCTGTAATACCGCCAGTATCGTTTAATCTGCCAGAATTTCGAAAGGTTTTGTATTCATTGTAGTTCGAATTAAAATCACCTATCAGTATGAAGTCAACATCCTCTTTTAGTTTGTCAATCTCTCTCCTAAGCGTTTTGGCGTAAGCTATTCTCATACTTTCAGGACCTTGTTTCGATTTCCAGTGATTGATAAACAGGATGATACGATTACCATCGACATCAAGAGTTATTTTAAGAATATTTCTGGCAACTTCATTATCAACCTGTATTTCTTCTTTCTCAACAATTGGAAACTTAGACAGAACAGCGCACTTCACCGGTGTGGCCTTGGAGTCCGCAATTTCAAGATAAGGGTAATCTACACCGAAGTCTTTCAGCCTGTCACGTAAAGTAATAAGGGCTTTTTTCGACTCGACTTCCTGCAAAGCGACAACATCACCTCCCAGGTCCTTTATCACCCTGGCAATATTGGTGTACTTAATATTTGCAATATCCTTAGTCCAGCCATAGCCGGTATTCGGAATATACTCCGGGTATTGCGTTCCATCCCTGGTAAGATCAAAAAGGTTTTCCACGTTATAGCTTGCGACTTTAAAAGTTTTGGCTTCTATTGATGTAACAGAGCACAGAAAAATAAGCAGCGTTGATACAATTATTGTTTTTATCTGCCATTTAAACTTCCACTTATTCATACCATCCTCTTGTTGTGCCTTTAAAAGCTTTGGGTGAGGTTCGCCTAAAGCGCTTTAATGAACTTCTCTAAGAATTCGAGAGAAAGTTCACCCCATTAAAGGTTCTCGCCTATTTCCCTTTCACTTTTTATCGCGTATAGCTATCTTCCATGGCATTGACCAAGTTCGTCATCGCCGTAAAAAAGGGGGTCGGCACGCCTTTTGTGCGTCCATATTCCACGACTTTCCCCCCTAAAAAATCAATCTCCGTGGGCAGCCTATTGGCTATGTCATAGCACATCGAATCCTTATGAGCCCCTACTTTCTCCAGATAAGCAAAAGCCTCTTCTAAAAAATTTTCACCCAGATCGTAACCCATGGCTTTTGCCACTGCAATGGCCTCATTGAAACAGGCAACAGCGATTTCTTTAGTGGGAGGATAATCCAAGACCTCCTTAATGGTCCTATCAGTAACCGCACATATGGATGCCAAACTGCACTTATAGATCATTTTCCTCCATACACGCATCTTGATGTCATCAACGAACTCCGTATCTAGGCCGCTGTCGGTTAATAATCCAGCTATCTCAAGGCCCACTTCCCTGTTTTCCTCCGTCAGGCTTCCCAGATAATTCGGTCGATTAAAAAAAGCCATTTCTACATAACCTGGGGCTTTCAATGAAACACCAAAATTCAAAGACATGCGGAAGGCAGCATCGATCCCAAATTTTTCTGCAAGAAGATCCTCGGTACCCAGACCATTATGGGTGCTGACAATCTTTGACCCTGGCGTGAACACCTCCTCTAATTCCTCCAAAACCTGGGGGAGGTGGTAAGTCTTGGTCGAAATAAAAATGAGATTCGGGTGGAGATCCTTTAAATCTCCTATTCGAGCAAAAAAATTGCGAACCGGCACATGGTAATCGATTGCTCCCGAAATGGTGATCCCCCCTTTTATAATGGTCTCTCCCAGGCCGGGGCTCGGATCGATACAAATAACTTCCTGGTCCTGTTTCAAAAGCGCAGCTGCTTGAACCGCTCCTGTTGCCCCAATACCCATAACAGCAATTTTAAAATCTTTCATAACTTGTTCCTCCTTCCCCTGCTGCTCACCTGCCCCAATGTCAAAATATGGCCCCAAAACCTCTTTCGGCTTCCGTTCTACCTATGCCTCATCACTCCACGTACCATACCGCTCACGCAACATTCGGTGCAGAATCTTGCCAGTACCGGTCCGTGGCATGTCTTCGTCCTTGATAAAATCCACGGACTTGGGACGTTTGTATCCAGCGATATTCCCCTTGCAGAAACCCATTATTTCCTGGGCCAAGGCATCATTCGGCTCATAGCCATCATGCAGGACCACTACCGCCTTCACTGCCTCACCCCATTTCTTATCAGGAACACCGATTACTGCGACGTCCCTGACCGCTTTATGGGCGCCCACGACGTTCTCCACTTCCGAAGGATAGACGTTCTCACCCCCGGTAATGATCATATTGGCCTTCCGGTCAACCAGATAGTAATATCCATCTTCATCCCGCTTGCACATGTCGCCGGCAGAAAACCACTCTCCCCGGAAGACCTCCTTGGTCTTCTCAGGATCCTTCCAGTACTCCTTAAAAATAGATGGGGTTCTGGAATAGAGCTCCCCTACTGCGCCATCGGGCACCTCATTACCCTCTTCATCCAGGATTCTAATCCGGTCGGTTCCAAAGACCTCCTTTCCGATGGAACCGAGTTTCTTGAATTGATCCTCCGGGCGCAACAGCGTAACCAAACCAGACTCTGTCGATCCATAGGCCTCCCAGAGCTCAGCATTCTTGAAATAGTCCATAATTGCTACTTTAAGATCCTTCCTGGCCGGGGCCGATGAGACCAGCAGCTGACGTATAGAACTCACATCGTACTTCTCCTTTACCTCATCAGGCAACGACAACATCATGATGTAGTGTGTGGGAACCAGAGATGTAAAGGTGATCTTATACTCAGAGATGGTCCTCAACATGTCCTCGGGATCAAAACTGACCATGTTGTAGACCATCACCGGTGCAGTTACCAGAGTATAGGCATAAGAATAAAAAATAGAATTAATGTGGCACATCGGCATGACCAATAGTATTTTATCGGTTGGCAGGACTCCGTGGCTTATGTCACTGTTATAATATTGACCAAAAACAGACTCGTGGGTCCTGACCGCCCCCTTAGGCCTGCCTGTGGTACCGGATGTATACATAATGGTCCATGTATCAGCCGCATCTACCATGATATCGGGCTCTTCGGGAGAGGCATCGGCTAAGACATCTTCGTAATGGATATAGCCCTCAGGAGCCTTCCCATCCCCCAGGTAGATGTAATGTTCCTTGGGTATGTTGGGAAATCTATCGCGGATACTGTTGACAGTCTCAATAAAAGGTTCCTCTACGATGAACGCTTTGCTATCAGAGTGATTGACGATGTATTCAATCTCAGGAGGTGCGAGACGGAACATGATTGGAACCATAACCTGGCCACCTTTTGCACAACATCCATATATCTCAAGCCACTCGACTCGGTTGTAAGCGAGGATGGCAAAACGCTCCTGATTCTCCAACCCCAACTTTGTTAAAGCATTGGCGAGCTGACACGTCCTCGCGTTCCACTCTTTGAATGTGAAACTCTTGTTCTTATCCTGGCATCCGAGTTTGTCTGGATAATTGATGGCATTCATCTTTAGAATAGTTCCAACATGCATCCATTTACTGACAGTCATAAAAAGCCCTCCTTTTTGCCATAAATATTATCTTCCCCTCCGTACATCATAAACCAGCATGGATTATGCCTCAGCTTCCTTCTCCTAAATCTTGCCAGGATTGAGAATATTTTTGCGATCGACACCCCTCTTATAGAGCAGGGCTAATCTACCAACAAAACAGAGATATTTTTTGATGCATTTAGCACTTTTTGGCTAATACTTCCAAGGATAAAACCCTTAATTCCTGACAGCCCTCTTCTCCCCATTATAACAATATCATAGCCTGAACTGGCCTCATTTATGATATCCCTTGCAATCCCTTTCTTTTGGGTCTCTATTTTTATGGTGATATTCTTTTCGTCAAATCCTGCTTTTCGAAGAAATTCTTTTGCTTCTTTGATGGCTTTCTCTACAAAATCTTTTTTTTTGTCCTCAATTGAACAGAAAGCATCCCTTTGAGAGAGAAAGTAAGGGGTCAATTCTGGACTGTACATATCACATATTACTGCAATATCTTGAAGAACACTAAATAGGGTGATTTCGTGTTCAGGGCTGAAGGACTGGGCAATAAATTCCACTGCCCGCATCGCGTTATCAGAGTCATCAAATGCCACTAATATCCTCTTTTTCATGGCTCACCTCCTGAAAAATATTGGTAATGTTCAAAAGTGTTTACCCTAACGTTGCATAAACAACACGGCTAACATTATAAAAAACCTTTATATTTCAAGCCTTCCTCTCGTTTTCATATACTTTGCAGAACATCACCATTTGTGCATTCGAGCAAAGCCTTCCAAATCACCGTGTTGTTTACCCTTCGGGAAAGCCGATAGCACCGCATCTCCTTTGTTGTCAAGGGTTCGCAGTATATTAATACGGCTTCACCCTTGACGCCTCAGATCTGCGGTACCCTCTACTTTTGCAACATTAGGGTTTACATTCAGTTTGTACTTAGACAGTTTATGTGCCTTTCAATTTCTTTAAGAAGGACATGGGACTCTCTTTTCAAAAACGAGACGTCAACCGCAAGGCCGAAGGAACATCACTGCGCTA
>CAYRFN010000256.1:0-5150 GCA_964423495.1 uncultured Desulfobacteraceae bacterium | reverse complement strand
ACTTAACTCAAATAACCAGCAACCAATTTTTCGTTTTCTGAAAAGAGAGCCCCATATCCTGCCTTTCTGTAACTGATCTATGGTTAGGGCATAGGGGGTGTTCCATAAGCATGTAAGAATTCTTGTTGCGGATTTCTTGAAAAAGACCCCCATGTCCTGCCATGTGAAAAAAGTTTTGAACCTTTCCAAATTATTTAACTATTTACCAATTCAACTGCCTTATATCGGCACATCTTCTCCAGTGTAATTCCTGAAGCGGGTAATCTCTTTCTGGAAAGTCAATTTAAAAAAACCAGTTGGACCATTTCTCTGTTTGGCCACGTTTATCTCAGCGATATTCCGGGTTTCTAATGAATCGGGGTGATATACCTCATCCCTGTAAATAAACGCAATCACATCCGCATCCTGCTCAATTGCACCACTTTCCCTTAAGTCTGCCACCTGAGGTCTCCTGTTTGGACGATCCTCAACCTTTCTGTTTAACTGTGATAGTGCCACGACAGGCACATTGAGGTCTTTGGCCAATGCCTTCAAAGATCTGGATATCTCTGACATTTCGAGTTGGCGAGACTCAGCAGAACTTCTGCCCTGAATCAACTGCATATAGTCAACAATTACAAGCGCTAAGCTATTCGCTTTTTTTAATCTCCTGCATTTTGCCTTCATTTCAAGCACACTTATCGACGAGCTATCATCTATAAATATAGGCAGTTCTGAAAGGCGATTCGCTGAATCAGTTAGTACATTCCACTCTTTATCTCTCAAGAATCCTGTCCTCAATTTTGTGGAATCGATGCCAGAATCAAAACCTAATAGTCTAACACCCAGTTGCGGTTTGGACATTTCAAGCGAGAAAATAGCAACTCCTTCCTTGGTTTTTTGTGCAGCATTGTATCCGATATTCAGGGCAAGGGCTGTTTTTCCCATGCTTGGTCTGCCTGCAATAACAATAAGGTCTGAAGGTTGAAAGCCGGCTGTCAAGCTGTCAAATTCTTCAAAACCAGTGGATACGCCGGTCATATCTGACGAAGTCTCAAGTTTCTTTAAACTGCCTGTAATGACCTCCCTTATACTCTGAAAGCCCTCCCTGACCTGTTCGTCTGCAATATCAAAAATGGCTTGTTCGGCTGTCTCAAGAAGTTCTTCGGTCCGCTCTCCTTCCCGGAAGCAGGATTCAGAAATAGCAGAACACTGACTGATCAGCTTCCTTCGCACGGAAAGATTTTTAGTGATTTCGGCGTGGTAAACAATTCCAGCGGAGGTCGAAACAGCCTCAACAAGCGATCCCAAATAATTTATGCCCCCTACCTTTTCTAAGAGATTTTTCTCGGCAAGAAATCGAGAAAGGGTTACGACATCTATGGGCTCACCACGATTATAGAGCTCAATCATCCCCTGGAAAAGAAACATATTGGCTTCACGGTAGAAATCATCAGGGGACAAAATATCCATGATCTGATTCATGGCGTCATTATTCATCAATATGCCACCTAATATTGCTTGTTCAGCCTCAATATTGTGAGGTGGAACCTTTAAATACGAAGGGGCTATTTTCTCTTTTGCCTTAGGCATTTGGGACCGCCCTTTTCTCTGCTTTCATTCCTCCTTCTCCTGCTCCGGGACCACGACCACTTTTACATAACCTGTCACATCGGGATGGATCTTCACCGAAAGGTCAAATTCTCCTATGGTTTTTATCGGTTTTTCCAAAAGAATTTTTCTTCTATCAATAACAATACCCTGTTTTTCGAGACGTGAAGCAATATCCATTCTCGTGACTGATCCATACAATTTTCCCTCTTCACCTGCTTTATGTGAAAACGTTATCACCATTCCTTCCATCTTCTGTTTCAACTCCTCGGCATCTTCCCTGGCCTTCAGACTGCTGACCTCAACCTTTTTCCTTTGCAATTCAAAGGCTTTTATATTTTGGGAGGTGGCTTCAAAAGCAACGCCCTTCGGGATCAAATAATTACGTGCATAACCCTTTGTCACATTCACGACCTCTCCTTCAAGGCCAAGCTTATCATAATCTTTCCGCAGAATAACTTCCATAGATACTTCCTCCCTCAGCAAAATTAGTCAATTACAGGTTCAGAAATTATATCCCATCCACCCTATATTTACACATCAATCTTATTTATTAGCTCTTCTATGAATCTTCCTGAAATCAATCCATTGATCAAAAAGGCCGGCAAAAATCAAACCTGCCAAAAAAACCTGTTGAATTATAATTAAAAAATAGATGCCAATCCTGATCCATGATGGAATATGATACTTATTCAAGAAAAACAAAATAATGGATAACCCATGGAAAAAATAGATTGTCGCCATGACAATCAAGATATTTACGGCCACCAATTTTATACCCTGTAATGGTAAAAATAAAGCAAAACCTGAAACAATCACCGCCCAAATCAAAACATCCGGTGCCTGCCAGCGATCCATCGGAATGAAATCAGGATATTCAAGTCTCCCTCTACGAAATAATGGCCTAGCTATGACAATATTGAACCAGGCAGCAAGTCCGCTACCAATAATCATAAAGGACGGATAGATCTTAGAAATGATATCCATCAATGCCTTTCCATATGCCTCAAATTCAACAGCTTTCTCCTTCTGAATACCCGACTCTTCATAAGCCTTAATTGTCGCCTTTAAATGGCCTTCCAAATAATTAAGTAGTCCTTCAAGCGGCCCCACGTTTTTATAAAGACCAATAAAAAAGAGGGAAATTAGGCCTAATAATAGCATAAATATAGTTGCCAAGAAGATCGTCTGTCCAAGGCTAAGCTGTTTCTTAAAAAGCTCTGAACATGCGAGCCCAAAAATTCCAAACTCCAAGCAAAAAATGATTATTTGTGGGTATCCTGCAAACTTGGCAGCCAGAGAGACTGTCAAGATCGTCAAAGCAGCAAGTTTCAGTCCCTGATAGAGACCCAACTTGGTTGAATAATAAAGGAATGGCAAAGGGGTCAGCAAGCTAAGAAAGGCGCCGACGAAAGGAATCCAAGATAAGGCAAAGAGAAAAAAGGCAACCCAGCTCACACACCACAGCACATCTGTCATTTTCATGGAATCAAAGCTGTGGAAAGTGCCAAAGTTCAAGAAACAATACTTTTTAGTTAATATTGAGGTTTGAAATTATCACACAAGAGAGGTAGTAAAAGGTAATAAGGCCATATTTCTGGCTCTCTTAATGGAAAGACTTAGTTTCCTTTGGTGCTTGGCACAATTACCAGAAATCCTACGGGGTGTAATCTTGCCACGTTCTGTTATAAAGTACCTAAGGGTTCTGACCTCCTTGTAATCGATCACAAGGCTACTATCCGCACAGAATTTACATACTTTTCTTCTATAATATGTTTTTCTGTCTCTATTTCTGTCGTTATCCCCGTTGTTATAATACGCCATTTTCATCCTCTTGATCATCTTCTATTTCACTATCTGCTCCCAGGCCTTCTTCCTCAATAAGCTCTGTCTCTTCGCCTGCCTTTGATTTTTCTTCCTCTGCTTTGGCCTTTAAAGCCTCTGGGTCTACATTGTCACTGAGCATGATAGTCTGATATTTGAAGACCCTGTCGTCCAATTTGAGATCCCTCTTAAGTTCTGATATAATTTCAGGCATTCCACAATACTTTGTGAGGACGTAATAACCTTTATCAAAATTTTTTACTTTATATGAAAGGGTTTTTTTGCCCCATTCGTCAACCTTAATAAGTACGCCCTTATTTTTCTCAATAACGTTATTAAACTTGCTTACAACGTCCTTATAAACTTCATCGGTTAAATCAGGGTTTATAAGATAGAGGGTCTCATAGTATTTCATGTTCATGCTTCCCAACTTTTTTACTGATGTAAGAGTTATTAATGATCAATTTATCCTAAAAGGGAGTTTTTTAATACCACTATACTTCGTTGTCAAGTAATTTTAAAGTAATTTTAAAGCTAAAACAATCCTACCGCATTGACAAGTTAGTATTTTTTTATGTAAATGACCAATAAAAGCCACAGAGATATTCATACAAAAAATCCATTGTAATGCTCGGGTACTGAGTTATGTTTAAGTCAAGTATGTGGAACAAAGAATTAGACGCTGCAAACGAGGCCGCAAGAACGACCGGGGATCTTTTGAACCGCATGTTCGGTAGAATCAATCATATCATGAAAAAGGGCGACATAGACCTTGTCACCGAGGCAGACCTTGAGGCGGAAAAAACCATCTTGCATATTATCCGTCGGAACTTCCCACAAGATAACATTCTTTCAGAGGAATCTGGAGAGCACAATGAGACCTCAGGTCGAACCTGGATCGTTGATCCATTGGATGGGACAACAAATTTTGCCCATGGATTCCCTTTTTTTGCCGTCTCCATCGCCCTCGAGATTGAAAAACAGATTGTGCTTGGAATTGTCCACAATCCCTACATGGATGAATACTTCGAAGCTGTAAAAGACAGAGGAGCCTATCTAAACAAAAGGCCTATTAAGGTTTCTAAAACTCGAAACTTGGGAGAATCACTCTTGGCCACAGGTTTCTCTTATGATATCCATGAAAGGCCGCAAAGGGCTCTTGAACTTTTTAGGAAAATAATCATCAGGGCCCGCGGTGTTCGCAGGCCAGGCTCTGCCGCCATTGATTTGTGTTACGTGGCAGCAGGTAGATTTGATGGTTTCTGGGAAGAGGGACTGAAACCCTGGGATACTGCGGCGGGAATGGTGATTGTGAATGAGGCCGGAGGAAAATTGACGACATTTGAGGGTGAATCATATTCCCCTTACATGAAAAGTATAGTGGCCGCTAATCCGTTCATCCACGATGAAATTGTAGAGGTCTTGCATAGATAAAAATCCACCGTTAGATCGAAAATCTACACTCTTCCTGCCCATTCGATCGGTTATGTTCTGTATAACACTTTAGCTCTTTGAAAAATTTAATAGCAAATTATAGGGACATGGGTGCTCTTTTAAGAAATTCGAAATTTAGCCATGGCAGGACATGGGGCTCTCTTTTCAAAAACGAGACGTCAACTGCAAGGCCGAAGGGACATCACTGCGCTATGGCGGGCGGAGGGTTAAGTCAGTACTTTGCCTTTATGGTGGCTATGGCATCAACCTCCGTAATTTGCCGCCCGCCTGAGAAGCAACTT
>CAYRFN010000255.1:0-5196 GCA_964423495.1 uncultured Desulfobacteraceae bacterium | reverse complement strand
TTAACACCCAGGGGTTTTTGATCCAGTCATAGGAGGGACGAATTTCTTAAAAGAGGACCCCATGACCCTGTTTCACCTATGGAATATGGCATATTGACGACTAAATGCTTGCTCCGAACCAATGGTCACAGACCAAGGAGCGTTCCACACGGCTATCTATGTACTATTTTAAAAGTGCTAAATTGCAAAATTTTACAGATATTTTCGAAGAGCTGATGTGTATAAGTAAAATCTAAAAAGGAATAAGGTCTAGAATATGAAACGTGAAGAGATCCAATCCAAAATCATTAAATTTTTTGAGGAAGAATTTGAGATAGTAAATCCTGGAATGGATGATGATTTAAGGGAAAAGTACGATTTTGACAGCATAGATGCCATAGAACTCCTAAGTGAGATTGAAAATTATTTAGATTCGGAACTTACCATGGATGAAAAAAAGCAGGCTATGGATATTCGTACTATTAATCAAATCTGTGATTATGTTGAGTCAATGGAAAGGTTAAGATTATAACATTATGGATGTTGCTTTGAAAGAAATTATTAAAAGTACATTTTAGAAACCGAGAACTTCATGGAAAGAAGAGTAGTTATTACATCAAATGCTGCAATAACACCAATTGGTAACTCAAAGAGTCGAATTGTTAATAGCCTTGTTAACGGTATTTCTGGGGTAAAAAAACTGCGGAAAGACGATCTTTTATCCCCTTATATCCACTCTAAAGTTTTCGGAACCGTTGACTATGAAATTAAATATGATTTCCAACGAAAATATCGCAAGACAATGGGGCCGGTTTCATACTATGCCTGTCAGGTGGCAAAGGAAGTTCTTGAAAATGCAGGTCTGGACAATGATTTTATCACCTCCGGTAAACTGGGGGTTGCTTTCGGATCAACTCACGGAAGCCCTTCTGTTCAGCGGGAAATATATAAATCCTTTTTCAGTGAATCCCGTTCAACGCTCTCGTCCATCGGGGCGGTGGATTATTTGAAATCAATGGTCCACACCACGGCGGTAAATATTACCAAGATGTTTGGCATTACCGGACGGGTCATTTCTTCATCCACGGCATGTACCACCAGCAGTCAGTCAATTGGGTTCGGATATGAGATGATCAAATTTGGCCTGCAGGAGGCCATGCTTTGCGGCGGTGCCGATGAGTATGATACCACAACGGTGGCGGTATTTGACAATTTGCTGGCATGCTCAACCGAATTTAATGATACCCCTCATCTCACGCCACGCCCCTTTGATAAGCAGAGAGACGGCCTTGTTGTGGGAGAAGGCGCCGGAGCAGTTTTACTAGAGGAACTTGAGCTTGCCAAAAAACGGGGCGCCAATATCATTGCAGAGATAATCGGATTTTCATGTAACAACAATGGGGGTGATCTGATTTTACCTAATATAGATGGTATAACACAAACTATTATAATTGGTCTTAAAAATGCTAAGATTAGTGCTGATGAGGTGGATTTTGTAAGTGCCCATGCTACAGCTACTAAAATGGGTGATGTCATTGAAGCACAGGCCATGGGCAGGGTATACGGAGATTCCCCCGTGGTCACCGGGCTGAAGAGTTATATGGGACATACCATGGGGTCATGCGGGGTTATTGAGACTATTATGACATTGTATATGATGGACCATGGCTTCATCGCGCCTACGCTAAACCTTAATGAAATTGATGAAAGGTGTTCTAATATTCGACACGCACTGAAACTTCAAGAATCAGATATACGAATTGCTGCTATCCAAAATTTTGCCTTTGGCGGAGTTAACACGAATTTGATTATTAAGAAATTTGGCCATTAGTAAGTTACATAGCTCCGAGATGTCAGTTGTTTTCAAATACATTAAACCTGTCTTTGATTTTGCAATTACTTTGTTTATCTGGATATATTTTATTTTTGGCTATTTAGCATTTTTTTCTCCTTTTTATTTGGCTTCATTTGTTTTTTCAAAAAATCGTGAAACATCTTTTCAGAGGCTTAATCATATCTTTTATAGAAGCTTTTTCTTTCTCATCCGAACAGTAATTCCTAAACAGAAGATCCGAATACAGAACGAGGTTTGTTCTATCCGATCTTCAGTAATAGTATGCAACCATATATCCTACCTTGATCCTATTCTTTTAATCTCTTTATTTGAGAAACAGAAGACAATAGTAAAAAATATCTTTTTTATGCTTCCTGTTTTTGGTTGGATATTGAAAACGTCAGGATATGTCTCATCAAGAAATGGGGAAGAGTCAATGTCTTTAATGCTTAAAAATATAGAAAGCATGAAAGGATATTTATCATCAGGAGGCAATCTTTTTATTTTCCCAGAAGGTACGAGGAGTCGTGATGGCAAGATTGGTCGGTTTAGCAAAGGGGCATTCAGGATAGCCAGGCTTTGTAACTCTCCAGTTAAAGTTTTGTTTATAAGAAATACAAATGTACTATTTCCACCTGGAAGTTTTTTGTTTAATACATGTGTTGAGAACTCAATCGAGGTTGAATTGATTGGCAGTTTTGAACCAGACAATAGAAACAACTCTTCTTCGATTTCAGGCCTGATGGAAGAGGTGCGCTCATTATTTGAAAACAAAGTATATCGGAATTTGTAACAGTTTAGCTTTTTGAAAAAAATATTAACGGATTGTTGGGGCGTGGGGTCTCTTTCAGAAAGATGCAAAGTCTTTTCTCAGCCTTGTGGAACGGCAGATTAACTCTGAAATTCAATAAAGGAACGGAATATGGGTCTTGTTAAGAGACGCAATCCAGAATTCGTTATCAGTTGTTTTAATGCCCCTAATACCTGTAATATACTAAGGTTACAGGGTCATGGGGTTCTCTTTTCAAAAACGAGACGTCAACTGAAAGGCCGAAGGGACATCACTTCGCTATGGCGGGCGGAGGGTTAAGTCAGTACTTTGCCTTTATGGTGGCTATGGCATCAACCTCAGTAAGTTGCCGCCCGCCTGAGAAGCAACTTAACTCAAATAACCGGCAACCAATTTTTCGTTTTCTGAAAAGAGAGCCCCATGTCCTGCCTTTCTGTACCTGATCCATGGTTAACACCCAGGGGCTTTCGATCCAGTCATAGGAGGGACGGATTTCTTAAAAGAGGACCCCATGACCCTGTTTTATCTATGGAATATGGCATAAATATTGTGGCTCTTGAGGAGACCCATATGCCGATGTCCATCTACCGTACTCATGGTTAATGCCCAGAGGGCGTTCGACAAGCATGGAAAAATTTTTATTGGGACTTAGATCCCCAAGCCCCTTCCCACCTTAATTTTTAAAAAGCTAAATAGTTACCGAGATTTAAATTAATAATGATCAGGCAAAAGATAAGTAAAGAGTGGTAAATGAAAGATAACGTTTTGATAATTGGCTCCGGTATCGGGGGGCTTTCAACTGCGATCATCTTAGCCAAACTTGGATTTCAGGTGACTGTAATAGAAAAAAATAATCTTCCAGGAGGATTAATGCGCAGTTATACCCGCGAAGGAATAGATTGCGATGTCGGAGTCCATTATTTAGGAGCGCTGGATGATGGGCAGATACTGAAAAGATTGTTTAATTATTTGGGTGTTACATCTCAAATTCCAATTGAGAGAATGGGAAGGGATGGCATTATTGACAAGTATATTTTTGATGACTTCACTTTTGATCTCCCAGAGGGTTTGAATGAGTATGAGAATAATCTGATAAACAGTTTCCCGGACGAAATGAGCCAGATAAGTGTGATAATGAAATCATTAAGACAGGCCGCCGAAAGGATTAATTGCCTTGATTTTCTATTTTCATCTCAAAGTGGTTTTTCAATGTTAGAGCAATCGAAACCGCTTGGAAAGATCCTCAATGAAGGAAAATGTTCACCAAATCTGAGAGCTGTCCTTGGAGTTCCTTGCAACTGGATCGGTGTGCCTATAAATGAATGCCCTTCTTTTTATCACAATATGGTTCTTGCTACATATTTATTTTCATCATGGAGGTTAAGGTGCAGTGGCAGTGAAATGGCAAATGTATTTGTTGAACGCTTCAAATCGCTTGGAGGTAGGATTATTAAAGGGGCGGAAGTTGAAAAAATTTTAGTGAATTCTCGGATTGTTGAGGGTGTTATGGTGAAATCCGGTCAAATAATAAGTTCGCCGATTGTAATTGGAGCCGTACACCCAAAAGTAGTTCTTAATATGCTGCCTGAGGGAGCAATAAGGCCTTCATATAGGAAACGTATATCACAGTTAGACGACACAAATGGAATATTTTCTGTTCACGCCCAAGTTGATGGATCATCTCATATGGAAATACCTTACAACATCTTTAGAGTGAATATGGACAAAAATGGCAATGTTCTTGATACCAAATTTTATCAATTAAGGAAAAACAAACAAGTTGGAAAAACTATTTTGACAATACTTACCTCGGGAAAGGCTGAACTATGGCGCCAATGGGAAGACACTACTACTGGTCGCCGAGGTAATGCCTATATTGAAGAAAAAACAAAAGAAGGCTGGAGATTAATCAAGGAAGCTGAAAAAGTTTTTGGGCCTCTGGGTATTACAAAATTGCTTGATACCTATACGCCGCTCACAATTCGAGACTGGGTAAAAAGCCCTGGAGGCTCTGCCTATGGGGTTCTTCGCTCTTCAAGACAATTACTTTCAGCAGCATTATTGAATCGCACACCAGTAAAAGGTTTATTTCTTGCGGGACAGAGTGTTATGGCCCCAGGAATTCTTGGAACCATAATTGGATCTCTTAGTACTGTTAAATTAATCATTGGAAATGAACGATTTCGAAAATTGGTAACACTTTAGCCCTTTGAAAAAAGGGAGTATGCGGCTTGGCGGTCTCTTTCAGAAAGCCTCAACATGAATTCCTCTATGCTTATGGTTGACGCACTAATGCACTCTGCCAGTGCCCCCTAAAAGAGACAATCATGTCGTAACAATCCGCTATTTTTTCAAAATACTAAATGGTTGGTAACGTTCAAGAGTATTTACATTCAGTTTGTACTTAAAAAGTTTATGTGCCTTTCGATTTCCTTAAGAAGGACATGGGACTTTCTTTTAAGAAAGTAATAGTTTAACCATGGCAGGGCATGGGGTTCTCTTTTCAAAAACGAGACGTCAACTGCAAGACCAAAGGGACATCACTTCGCTACGGCGGGCGGAGAAGTGAGGCAATATCATGCCTTTCAGGTGG
>CAYRFN010000254.1:0-5197 GCA_964423495.1 uncultured Desulfobacteraceae bacterium | reverse complement strand
GTCTCGAGGATTTTGGTGTCCCCAGGGAAAAGTGGTAAAGGTCGTCTTATTAAAATAGGAGCTGAATAAGCCATGCCGAAATATTTGGAGGGATAGGGGCGATTTTATCAGTACTACAAAGGCTCAATACTTTAGAAATTAACCAGTCGCCTTTATGGTATTCATTCGTAGAAGGCGCAGCAAGGGGAGGCATTGACGCTATATTTGGTGTTTTCTTTGCTTTAGCCAACCAAGCAAATCTTGTTCTTGGTAGTTTTAAGGGTTGCCTATATGCGATATGCACTTTTGCCACCATTGCCGGGGTTAGCGAACGTTTTATACCCGAACTTATTAAAAATCTTGAGAGTTCAGTGGCAAGTAAAAAGGCAAGCCTGAAAAAAACTGATGCTCCTTCCCCTAACCAGGCGAATACAGGCGATGCCCAATAGGGCACGCATGATTTACAACGTTCGACAGGAGGAAACAATGATGAGTACCAATTTCACATTAGAATTTCATGGTAACTATATCAAGGTACAGCATCCTGAAGACTATGAGATCACCCCAGAAGGCCAGTATCAATTGTGGACTGCAATAGCTGAAGCCTGCAAGAAATATAACTGTCGGAGGGTGTTAGCGGAATCTCCAGCGCCGCCTAAGCGCAGTATGAGTACTATGGATGCATTTGGATCAGCAGAAAAAGCAATGCAGTCTGCCCGTGGTCTATCGATGGCATTATGTTTTCCAGGATATAAACCAGATGAGACATCTGAGTTCTTTAAAAGTGCTGCATATAACAGAGGAGTTCGTATCGAATTCTTTTCAAAGCGGGAAGAAGCACTCAATTGGCTAAGGGTTGACCAAGCCGAAAAAGTAAGTTGAGGGGACGCTTAGAAACTCTAAAAGGGTTCATATCTTCCAAAGCCGAGGGATCCACATTGGCACTTCCATCATGTACTTCTTATATTCCTCGCCAAAACGTGCGAGGAGCAACTTTTCTTCATAGCGCGAGATGTAATGCAAGAATACTATCGAAATAATCCACACCATTAAGGCAGCCAGTGATATGCTCAAAATCAGTAGGCCAAGGTATAATAAAATCTCACTCAGGTATACCGGGTGGCGAACAACACTGAACACGCTTTTCCTGATAACGGTAGGCTTCTCCCTCTCCTCGCCGAATACGATTGACAGACCTGTTCTGGCTAAGTAGCCTGACAGAACTAATAGTACGATTCCAGAAGGTATTCTGGCATAGAGTGGTACGTATTGGTTGAGGAAAGTAGTGTGCTTGAAAAAGAATGTGTCGGCTATCCATGTTGCAGCAAAAAGGCAGGCCAGTACTATCTGTCCGGCATCGCTGATGGTATGCTCCCCGATTAGATCGTCCCGCTGTTGATCTCTTCTCTTATGCCAATTCTGTTGTGCCATGTCATTTTATCTCCCGACTTGTTTTGTTAAAAGTATCTGCATGCTAATTTCTTCTTCTCTAATTTGGGATTTTCTAAAAACTCAATGTTTGGAAAAATCCTGACATCTATCGTCTCCGTAATAACGCTAATTTAGTCGGCTCTTTATTCTTCATTTACATACTAAACATTATCAAGAATGAAATCCCGATACATAACTCTTCACATGAGTAATTATTCTGTAACCCCATTTCCCAGTTCTCCTTCTTTTTCAGTCTTCCTCATATAGGCTTCAAAGGCGGCTTTTCCTTCATCCTGCCAATATTTCTTATAATAATTCCAGTGTCGACTTCGCCTGTTCCAGGGTTCATCTTCTAAGCGCTGGAATCGGTCATGCCATTTTCTAAAAGGGTGGGAGTGCCTAACGCGGTAGCCATGATGATCTGAACCGAATGCACCGAAAAGTAGCTTTGCGAGAATCACCATTCCAAATGCCTGCCAATAGGTAATCTGTTTTAACCCGAAAAGGCCCGGCATCAGGAAGTTCCACAGCCATTTTACGAGAAATCCGAAAACAAGTGCGAACAATACAGCGAAGATCAATCCAACGAAAACCATACCTATAATTCGCAATACCTTCTTGGCCCTGCTTTCAGATCTATAACTATCTTTTTCATTCAAATGATTTTCCATTTTTCTCCTCCCAGTTATTCATCAAAATCAGAAAATGCTTCCCTTATTTTTTTGAGTGCCCGTGATTTTCTCGCGAGCAGAGTCCCTAACGGAATCCCCCATTCTTTAGATAGCTCATGAAAGGTCCGACCTTCCAACTCGGTTGCCATCAGGACCGCCCTCTGTTCATCACTGAGGACTGAGAGCGCTTTAAAAAGATTCTGGCGGATCTCTAATCGTGAAGAGTCATCAATCCTATTGGTTTCAGGATCCGGCAAGATATGCGACAAAGTAAGCCCTTCATCGTTGGACCATCCCTCATCCAGGGAAACCGTCTCTTTCTTCTTCCTTAAATAATCAATTATTCTGTTACGCAGTGCCTGGTAAATATAAGCTGTCACGTTTTCAATGGGAATGGTGATATCAGCCTTATTGAATATATTTAGAATAACGTCCTGCACAATATCCTCCCCATCTCTATTAGCAGTGTCATCAATGAATCGGCGAACATATCCAACCAACTTTTCTCGTTCATCAGTTATAAAACGGACTATTTTAGTTCCCTTGGGCACCTTGCAAATAACGTTCCGCTTAGCGCTCCTAACCTTTCGCCCATTCATACCCTACCCACTACTTGGTAATTAAGATTGATAGGTAGGGGAAGTGATGTTGGATATAATGACCTCCTATATTCAACCCAGATATCATCGCAAAAATCTCCCCCGGTGTGTAAGAAGCTCTTATGGATTCTAATATTCCTCGTTTCAAGGGAAGGTAATACGTCAACCAGTGCCGTTCGAAGTCGTAGATGAGCAGGACACCTTTGTTATTCAGAGCCTGGTAAAGATGCTGAATCCCTTTTACGGGGTTTTTCCAATGATGGAGAGAAAAGGTGGAGTAGATAAGATAGAATCTCCCCAGTCTTTTCTGCATCTCCAGATAGGCTTCAGTTGTTTGTTGTCCAGTAATTACTTTTAGATCAGAATGAGGTATTCTCTTTGGCATAATTTTCTCCTCTTCATTTCAACTATGGCCAGATTGCTGACAATACAACTCTCTCTTTCCGAACCAATCGCTCAAATCTGAAGCAATAAACACGCGCATCGTGTATATGGCGCGCTATTTAATAAGACGCATGAGGCATGAATTTTATTGCATGCATATTGCATTTTTTTGAAAATGCTTCCTTTATTAATGACACTTGGCCTGTAAAACTAATCAACAACTCAACCCTATAGTTCAAGTAACAATCTAAATTGAATCTTTTATCAATTCTAGTCGGGCCTTATAACTGAATATTATTATCGGAACTTGAATGGCAGACCAAACAATAGGGCCAAATATTATTAACTCAAACCCAGGAGGACTACAAATCAACAATCACCCTCCGTATATTAGCATTAATGCAAGTCGGGCCGAGGTTCTAAACAAGTTAGCAACAATCTAGAAAAAAGACAAATAGATAATTATACCGATAAGTTACTGTAGATACCCACGGGCAAGCCCGTGGAACTCTGCCCTTCGGGTTATTTAAAGCCTACGTCCTCCCTTACCGGCCACTCTTTCTTTTGATGAACATATGAAATGGATTCTCAGGCCTTGTGTTGACAAATTTTATTAAGTCGGCTACTTATTTAGATAAATAGGAAATTAAATATCTGACTGTTTTGTATGGAAAATCTCGAAAAAATATTAAAAACCTTAGGCGATAAGAGCCGTTTTAAAATCATAAAACTCCTTTTGGATCATGATCTTTGCGTGGGTGCCATAGCACACCACCTGGGAGTATCCAAGCCAGCCGTTTCGCAGCACCTTCAGGTTTTAAGGAAGGCCGGGCTGGTGAGGGGAGAAAAACGCGGGTATTGGACCCACTATATGGTTGAAAGGAATGTATTAAAACAGATTGCAGATGCACTCATTAATATGGCACAACAACCGGCACACAATTGCGCTGAAGGTCCTTGTGGGCTTTTGGAAGAACTCAAAAAAAAACCGGAATAACACACACTACAAATTTCTTTCTAGTCCTGCCCTTGTCCCCTCAGAAAAGCCTTTTCGTCCTATAATTTGTTTTACAAAATGACCATGCTTTTTTGGGTAAACCGGTTTAAATCTAATAAAAAATCATTTAAGCATTGACAATTCTTTATAAGCTGATTATTATTCAATTAAGTTCATACTTACTTAAAAGGAGGTGATGAAGATGTGCGAGACCAGCTGTAAATATCCGGAAAGATTGAAAGAAAAACCGGAAAAGTGCACCCCGGAGCAGATCAAAGAATGCCACGGGGAAACGAAAGAGCATCCATGCACAGTAGAGGAAAAGGAGTAGGCATAAGATGACCCCGTTTTCTGTGTTTGGTCCTGGAAACGGGGTAAATAAAAAGGAGCAAGAAAATGGGCATTGAAGTGCAACCTATTGGCATCGTATCAACTAACGCACAAGATATTCCAAGGAGTTGGACCGTCTCAGATTTGGAAGGGGCCCTTATCATTAACGAAGCCTACCTGGAAGGGATCAGCGACATAAAACCGGGTCAGCGTATCTTTGTCATCTTTCATTTTCACAAAAGCCTCAAATTTACATCCCAGTATCTAAGGATAAAACCACCAATACGAAAAGACAAGTTGGGTGTTTTCAGCACCCATTCCCCATATAGACCAAATCCAATTGGCCTCTCCCTACTCGAAGTCCTCAGAGTTGAAGGGAACATCATTTATGTCAGAGGGCTGGATATGCTGGATAAGACCCCGATTCTGGATATCAAACCTGAATTTTGTCCATGAGTGTCGATGGGAATGCAATAACGTACCAAAAATGGGAATGAAAAGTGTACCATGTCCCTGGTAAAAACATGGTAATCCTTCTTTTGAGAGGAGGATTTGCCAATGATTTCAGAGGAGGTTTTTATGGACATTATTGCATTACGTCGTCAGGGCTATAGTATGCGTGCGATTGCCAAAAAGTTGGGCATCCACAGAAATACGGTAAAGAGGCATCTCGAAAGCGATTCTTTTCCTCAATATCGCAAGGAAAAGAGGAATAAGTCCATTCTGGATCCTTATCACCAAACAATCAAAGATTAGGTCCTTCACAGTTTTTCGTGGGTGAATCTATATATTGTAGGCAATTTGCC
>CAYRFN010000253.1:0-5230 GCA_964423495.1 uncultured Desulfobacteraceae bacterium | reverse complement strand
ATTTCGAGTACTTTTATTAGAACTGGAAAAATAATTACACTTAATTAGGGTCTAGTTAGATGCAACATGCGACCATATCCGTGTCAGCAAATATCGCCGAGGAATGAATAAGATGTTAAGCGTTAAAAATCTATCTGTTAAATTTTTACATGCGAAAAATCCAGTTTATGCCGTTAATAACCTTTCTTTTGAATTTAATAATGGAGAGACTCTGGGTATTATCGGCGAATCAGGGTGCGGAAAAACCGTAACATGCCGGGCTGTTTTGCGGCTCAATAGAGGAGCTCATGTAAAAGGAGAGATTCTTTTTGGTGGTCAGGATATATTACAATTAAATGAGCCGGATTTGCGAAAAATAAGGGGAAAAAGGATTTCGATGGTTTTCCAGAACCCCTCGTCCTCCTTAAATCCAGTAGTTCCAATTGGCAAACAAATGATTGAAGTCCTCCAGTATCATCAAGAAATTTCTAAAGAAGATGCAAAAAATGTGGCAATCGGTTTATTAAAGGAGATGGATGTTCCCTCTCCTTCGGAAAAGTTAGCGGAATATCCTCATCAACAAAGTGGTGGAATTAATCAAAGAATTATGATTGCAATGGCTCTGTCCTGCAACCCCGATATCCTGATTGCCGATGAACCGACTGCTTCCCTGGACGTTACTGTTCAGAATCAAGTGCTGCAAGTGTTTGAAAGGCTGAAAAAGGAAAAGGATATGGGGATAATCTTTGTTACCCATAATCTTGGTCTTGTCTGTGAAATTGCTGACAGGATATTAATAATGTATCAGGGCATGCTTATGGAAGAAGGCGGCACAAAAGAGATATTTGATAATGCCCTGCATCCTTATACGCAAGCGCTGCTTTCTTCGATTCCTTTAATGGGAAAAGACAAAATACTTTTAAAGGGAGAGCCGTCTTCGCCAAGAACATTGCCAGAAGGATGTCCGTTTGCCTCAAGGTGCCAGAAGCTTATCGGGGATATTTGCTTGAACACACTACCTGAAGTTATAGGGAATAAACATAAGGTAAGATGTCATTTGCATAATATAAATCAATCCTAAACTCGAGGGTTTTAATATGAAAATTAAGTGGTGGATAGCTCTATTAGTAATTCTTGTTGCAGTATCAATTCTTTTCATAGCAAAAAAAGATACACAAAAACCGAAAATAGATAGGCATATCGTTTTAAATGATATTCTCCGGCTCCAGCAGGTGCAGATAAGTTCTTTTGACCCATTGGATGCCTACCATGCCGGTCATATACAGATAGTGAAACAACTGTATAATACTCTGGTAGATATAGATTTTAACGGCAGGCCTGTTCCGTCTTTATCAGAAAAATGGGAAACCATAGGTCGGAAAACCTGGCGTTTTCATTTAAGAAAAAATGTTTATTTTGTAGAGGATCCTTGCTTTGCAGATAAATCGGAAAGTATGTTTACTGCAACTGATGTACAATATACTTTTGAACGATTGCTGAATAAGGCTTCCAAATCTCTGGGGGTTTCGTATTTTACGAATATTTCAGGTGCAAAAGAATACAGGGAGGGAAAAACAAAAAGTATTGAAGGGATCAGGGTTGTGGACAACCATACTATTGATTTCATTCTTGAGAATGAAGACTTTTCTTTTCCTGATCTTCTCACCATGTCCTATGCAAGCGTTGTTAAAAAAGCGGCTGTTGAGCACTATGGGGAAAACTTCAAACAACATCCAGTGGGAACAGGTCCTTTTACTCTGAAAAAATATGAACCGGACAAAGAGATCATTTTGGTCAAGAATAAGGATTACTGGGAAACACAATCAGGACAACAATTACCCTATATTGATACGGTCACCATCCATTTGACCACAGATGATAATCTGGCGCTCCTGATGTTTAATAATAGAAAAACCGATTTTTTAGAACTGAGCCTCCCTTTATTAAAGCAGCTTAAAGCAATGGATTTATCCTTCAGGTATAAAACGGAAACAAGACAGAACCCTCAACTAAATTTTTATCTGTATAACCTTGAAAGAATAAAAGATCCCAATGTACGAAAAGCAATGAGCCATGCCTTAAATCGAGATGAGCTTCAGAAAATACTGTCAGAGCAGGGAACTGTCGCAAAGAGTTTATATCCACCCGCGCTTTTTAAAAACCTTGCCTCATCAAAGGATATCCTGAATTATAGTCCTGATAAAGCCAGGGCATATTTAAAGGACATAAATAGTCTTAGCCTGGTCTGTTTTGAGGATATCCTTTCAAAGTCTGTTGCTGATTTTATCGCCAGGTCCCTTAAAACATACGATATACAGGTCAAGATAGAATCGGTTCCTTTCCCGGTTCTGGTGGACAGGCTGACCAAAGGAAAATACGATTTAATCCAGATTTACTGGGGGCCTCTGTATGCCGATGTCTGCCATTATTTGAATCCCTTTTTAACCTCATCGTTTCCTCCCACCGGCAATAATTTTAATAAGTACAGTAATCCCGAATTTGACAGGCTGGTCACAGAATCAAAATCGCTTCCGGCAGATAAACGCAAAGAGAATTTTCTCAAAGCAGAAGGCGTAATTCTCAATGATATGCCGTTTCTCCTCCTCTATTTCAAGAATACCATAAGGGTTTCAAATGAAAGCTTTGATATGCCGCTTCATCCGCTTCAGTATCGGTTTTATAAATTTGCAAAGAAACTAATTGAGAAAGAATAAATAGGCCAATGAAAAAGCGTTTGATATACCGGATCGCCTTCCTGGGTTTGACAATCTTTATTATTCCACTTGTTCCTATACTAATAATTTTTGCCGGGGTTAGTTCGCCTGAATATGTTATAAAGGGCACCCTGAATATGGATTTGTCGCAGACAGAGGCATTGAATTATCTGGATATCTACACCTCCTTTTTAAAAAATATTGTCAGATTTGATCTGGGGACATCAACGGCTTCCGGCAAATCAGTCATGAGTATAGTCTCCTCCGGAATAAAAGAATCTCTGATAATTGTTATACCTGGGATCATCCTCAGTTATATAACAGGAACGCTCATAGGTATCTGGACGGAAAAGAGTAAAAGAGCAGAAAGTGTATGGAATAAATCACAATTCATATTCTATGTCCCAATGATTGTCATATCTTATCTGGTTTTATATTTCCTGAGCTTTATCGGTGTTGATTTTCTGTCAAAAATAAAATACATAGCGGCCATGGCAGTTTTATCTGTTTATCCAGTGTATGTTATTGCCAATGCCCTGAAAAAGACTTTGAGTGAATTAAAAAACAGCGAATTTTTAATGTTTCACAAGGCTATGGGTTTCACTGCGGGAAAAATATGGCAAAAATTTTGCTACAGGTTTATTGTTATTGATTATCTGTCATTCCTGGAAAATATGCTGATATTTATGATTGGCTTCTTATTCTTTGTAGAAACACCATTTGGTATTCACGGGATGGGATATAAATTCGTGATAGCGATCCAGAGGTTTGATTACCCGGTTATAATTGGTTTTTGTATTTTTGGGATAATGTTATTGAGCGTTATCGGACTGATAGTTGAGGCTATAAAGTTAAGGTTTGATCCGAGAGGTGTGGGTGAATAGTCTGAAAAATAAATCTCGATTAAAATATTTGGCGGTGGTCAGCCTGTTCCTGACCACAATTGTTCTCCTATACTTACTATCTGATCCGGGTATCCATAACAGTGTTGTTTTCTCACCTCCGACCCCGGATCACTGGTTTGGTACAGATGTTATTGGAAATGATATTTTCCTCAAATCCATAAATGCTTTGCTTGTAGCCTTAATAACTCTTGCAATCGTCTTGCCTGTAATTTATTTTGGTGGATTAATAATCGGTTGTGCCCTTTCTTATTTTGATAATGAAAAATTGAGAGAGGTTTTTCTCAACCTTGTCCATTACTGGATCACATTGCCTGTCCTTTTAATCGCGGTCTTCCTCCTGATTTTAGCAGGCGCCGGACAGGTGAATGTAATTGGAATCTTGATATTTGTGCTTATCCCAAGCCAATCTTTGTATGTTTATAACCAGATGGAAGAAGCAAAAAAGCAGGATTTCGTAATTGCGAAAAAAAGCTATGGTTTTTCACAGGGATATGTTTTTTTACATCATCTATTTCCTTTCACCAAAAATTCATTTAATACATATACGCTTTCACGAATGCCTGAGATATTGATGATGGATCTGGCTTTTAATTTTTTGGGACTTGGCGTGCAACCGCCTAATTCAAGCTTTGGAAGGATGCTTTTTGATGGCCTATCCTTTATGTTTTCTGCATGGTGGATGTGGGTATTTCCTGTAATGCTGGTAATTTTGGTTTTTGTGGGAGTAAATTGGGTGGCGAGGAGTATTTTGAAAAATGTAGGAGATGTTAGATATGGATAAGGATGGACTTTTAAAAGAAATATCTAAGAAATATTCTAAAGAAAAAAGAATAATAATACCATTTATAGGAGCAGGTATTTCCAGAATAGTTGAAGATAAAAATGGAAAGAGTATTTTACCTGACTGGGATGACTTTAATAAAGATTTACTGTGCAATATCAGTGAAATAGAGAAATTTGAATACTTAAGGAATGACCCACAAGAAGTCGCAGAATATTATATACACAGAAAAATAGAGAAGGATAAGAAAAATCATCTATATGGGGGAGCAGAGTCTGCAGAGGAATTTCGCCACGGGAAATCAGAGCTTGTAAAGTTTATCAAAGAAAAATTAGCAGTCAGGGTTAGTAAATCTGCTGGTAACTATATTATTAATGGCAAGGGAAGTAAGAAATTAGAAATTCACTCCGAATTTAAAAATAAGTTCAAGATAATATATACTACTAACTGGGACAATCTGTTAGAAAAAATAACAAAATATAATCCAGTATATCTTAGTTCACAACTTGTTATGTCGGATGTTAGAGAAAGGAAAAAAGTGATAATTAAATTCCACGGTGATATTAATACAAATGTATATGAAGAGGGCAATTCTCTCATCTGTTGCAAGACTGATTATTTCCATAGGATATCACACGAAAATCCCTTTGATACGTTATTTAAAAACGATCTCTTACACAGTGATTTTTTATTTATGGGATATAGCTTTAGAGACCCTAATATATTCTTAATTATTTCCGAAGTAAATGAACTCGTGCCTACCAAGGATATTGGCAGTAAAACATCAGTATACTGGTTAGTCCCAAAATAAGCGTAATTAGAGGGTAAAGTGAGCTTTACAGGCGGACTTA
>CAYRFN010000252.1:0-5251 GCA_964423495.1 uncultured Desulfobacteraceae bacterium | reverse complement strand
ACCCGACAGGGACTTTCACCCTGCAAGATGCACCAAGCTTCGCTTGGCGCGCTAAACGAAAAGCTCACGTGCGGGAAGGGTAGCTCAATAGTGGCAAAAATTTCCGGAAGATTGAGGTTGCATATATTCAGAAAACAGCGAAAACCGCTCGACCCTTCCTGTCAACGTGAAGCGCCGTGAAGGCTTTAATTTGGGAAAGGTTCGTTCATGAAATACCATACGCGAAGCCCCTCACCCTCGGCAGCTTTCGATAGCTTTTTGTCAGCTGTTACTAAAATTGTTTTAGATTCATTAGCCAGACCGGAGAAAAAACCTTCCTTGACGCTTAAAATTTGAAATGCATCAGAAAGATCCAAAGAATATCTTTTGGAAATTTGTTGCACATTTTTAAAAACGATCGGGGACAAAAAATTCAAATCCCTTATGTCTTTGACAATATGAGAGAACCAAGCGGTTAAGTTGAATGAAGCCAAATGGTATTCTTCTGCGTTGATCTCCTTTCGATAAAAGTGCTTAACTTTCAAAACATTTAGGGCTTCATAAAAACAAAGAGGTGTTGTATATTTCGTTGGCTCGCTATTAAAATATTTTTGTACTATGTCACTACCGTCTTCGTTTATGTAAATTTTAACTAATGCTGAAGCATCAAAACAATTAGCGTGAACGGCGTCGGGTTTCATATATTTTTTCCTTATCGTTCTAGCGGGGTGCTGACCGGCTGGGGTTGAGCGCCAGCGAAATCCCAGTTGGCGTCCAGCACATGGTTACCCGAATCAATTGCATACATAGGTAATCAAATCTTAGAAGTTTCTCTCCCATTTATATGTACTTGATCAAAAGAGTTCCGGGTGTACAGATCTGCAATGAAGATTTTACTCCCAACAGGAAGGATAGCTCCTGTAAGGAGATGGATAAGCAGAATTTGATGTGTTGCGCCATGGGGACCTCTAAAAGATGGGTTCAGAGGTTCAGCGTTGATAGGTTAATTATTTGAAATTATATTGAAAATAAAAGGGAAGTCAAGAAAAATATCTCTTTGAAGATGCTCTCGCAAATGCTGACCAAAACTTTGATATTGCTGGCGCGCCTGGGGTGATTCGAACACCCGGCCTGCGGATTAGAAGTCCGCTGCTCTATCCAGCTGAGCTACAGGCGCCTTTGTGAAAATGATCTCTCTTTGGTGTTGTTCAATTTACTTAATACTACGCCATCCTCATTGCCATTGAGCACTTCTCTAATCACTATATTGGTGTCTTCTTCCAAATGTCCCATAATCTCCGCAAGGGCCTTGAGACGAACAAGACATTTTCTCGATCTCTCCTGATGAGGTAGACTGAGAAAAGGATCTTCCAGAATACGGATCAAGTTTTCTAAAAATTGAAAATCAATACAGTCTGTATTGCTATAAATAAGATCAACCCACTCCCCTTTCAAGGACTCTGGTATCTTATTAAAAGTCGAAAGGATATCTTTGTCCTTACCCAGATAAAGAGACCTTTTCAAATCGCTAATTCTTTGGCGGATCTCCTTTTCTTGTGTTTCGTCCGTGGATATCTCAGAAAATAATTTGTCCCACCTCTCCTCAATCTGCATATGCACCCACTTTTCACCCTTTTCAGGAGGAAGAAAGAGGCGTAGAAATTTTTTCTGTGCATCAAACAGTTCTTTTTCAAGTTTCTCAGAGGTTCCGTGCAAACCCTTTAGCGATTTGTCTAAAGCATTGACCGCCTCACGTTTCATTTCTTTTTGATCCGAATCCTTTAGCAGTATCATTTCCCATTGTTCTCTTAAGGATTCTAATTCTAATTTAATAAGCGAAAAAATCAAACCGGATTTGGTTATGGCATTACGTAATGAGTCCGAAAGTATCTTGCAGGAATTGACCTTATCCTCAGCCAACTTATGCATAGCCTCAAGAGATTGCTGTTTTAACTGGTAAGAAAGAAGTTCGGTACCCAGAGACCGGGACAGTCTCTTGATAATTTTGGTCTCAGGGCTGCCTATCTCAATTGTATTTTCTGTGAAATGGATGTTTATGACACCAATCACTACATATTCACTATCCTGCCAAAGGACCTTGCCCTCGTAATTTTCAGGATATTCCTGGTTTGTCTTGTTACCAAGATATAGATCTTCCTTACGGACTAATACCGGCTCAATGTGGCGCGATCCTATCAAAACGCCTATTCTTTGAAGTCTGATGTTCCTCTTATCATCCTTTGGGTTTTTCATTGTCCAGCTTTTTTGTCTCTCAACACACCATCCAATGGGCTCTAATGGACGACCAGCTTCATCCCTGTATTCAATCCAAGGTTTGCCTGGAGGATTATATTCAGATTTATCTGGAAACCCCCAGGATATGGTTTTTCCATCACCGTCAATGACGCCTGATGTAATACGTTTTGCGATGAACTCAGGGGGTCCGCCGATCTGATAGACTGTTCCTTTATAAGCAGTTGGAAGACAAAACAAGATGGTCTCAATTATCCCCTTACACGCTTGTTCTAACACCTCTTTATCGATTGTTATTGTCAAATTTTCTTTCCCTCACTTTTCTCTGATTTAGAACGTATTTACGTCCCTTTATCATTCCAAAAAATATTGAACCGTGATAGTATCTATTTCCTGAGCTTTGTCAACAAGATAATGAATACCTTGACATTCCATTTTATGAATGTCAAATAGGGGTTATGAGAAGCGAAGGATTTTTTGTAGAACAATTACCTGATCTGAAGGAACCAATCCTTATTGCAGGTTTTGATGGGTGGGGTAATGCCTTAGGCATTTCAAAGGCCATGGTCTCTTATTTGATCCACAAACTGAATGCCAAATATTTTGCAAAGATCAATCCTGATCCTTTTTACCAATTTGATGTATGTCGTCCTGAAGTAAATGTAAAAGGAGGAACTTTAGAAACCCTCTCTCCACCTGGAGGCTCATTTTATGCTGTCCAGGCCGATTCACCAAACAGCAATGATCTTGTCATCTTGAGGGCCAACGAACCAAACCTTCAGTGGTTTCACTTTGCGGAAGAGTTCTTTTCTCTCTGTAAAAAATTGGGGGTCGAGACTATCATTTCTATCGGTAGTATGTACGACAATGTCCTCCATTCTGATCGGATCATATCAGGAATTGCCTCGAATGAAGATTTATTTGCCAAGCTTTTACAAAATAACGTCATCCCAATAAACTACCTTGGACCCAGTGGTATCCATTCCACCTTGCACTCAGAAGGAAAAAATAAGGGTTTCCAATGTATTAGTTTATGGTGTCATTGTCCTTACTACCTGGAAGGCACAACGCACTTTGGCCTATTATCCCATTTAGGTTCCTTGTTGTCACTCTTAAGTGGCTTCAAGCTGGATATGAGTGAAATTGAAACAAACTGGAAGGAACTTAACAAAAAAATTCAAGACCTTATTGAAAAGAACCCGGAACTCCATGCCATGATAAATGAACTCAGAAAGGCAAAGGTACGGGGATCTTGGGCAAGCATGAAAGAATCCGGAAAGAAGAATGGGAAAATAATAAACTTAAAAGACTTTCTGGAACCGCGATAATTTAATTATCTTCCCCTTTACTTTTTATAGCTGCAACCAAATCTGATATAATCCCTGCAGCATTACCCTGTAAAAAAATATCTGTGAGGCTATCGGTCAAGTGAGTCCTTTCCTTGTTGATTTCAATGATCATTGATCCATTCTGCTTTGAAATCATTGGAATCGTATTGGCAGGCGTCACAGTTGCCGAAGTCCCAACTACCATCAAAGCTTGGGCCGATGAAGCAAGCTCGAATGAACGGCTCAAGGCATCTTGTGGAATCGGCTCACCAAAAAAAACAACGTCCGGCTTAAGGATCTTCTGGCACTGGCAACTTGGTGGATATTCCCCCCTCTTCTCTTCACTCTTATAACGTTTTCCACACCACAGGCAGGAGAGAGTAGTTGTATTTCCATGATACTCAATGACATTTTTTGACCCACCGGCCTGATGCAGATTATCAACATTCTGAGTGATTATGCAGTGAAGATACCCCATTTTTTCTAACTCTCCCATACCTAAGTGGGCATTATTTGGCCTGGCTTTACTTACCACGTCATCCATTTCATAAAGCATTTCCCAGACCTTTTCCGGCTGACTCCTGAAAGCGGAAATCGAGGCATATTCAGCTGGGTCAAATCTTGACCACAGCCCCCCTGCACTCCTAAAATCAGGAATTCCGGACTCCACAGAAATGCCGGCGCCGGTGAGCGCAAGTGTCAGTTTAGAATTGATAATGACATCTGCAGCTTGCTCAATTAACTTTTCCATCGTCGGGTTACCCCGGTCTTATGGCACTCTACTTAAACCGGCTCAAAAAGGATCTTTCCTTCGCTATTATTATATAGTTTGAGTTTCGCTTTAATGGTCCTCTGCTCACCGAAAATGTTAACGAGCCTTACCTCATCACCTTCCAGCTCAACCAAGTCAACATTTTCAAGGACCTTTTCTTCTTTTCCGTCTTTTATGATAAATGCATGTGCTTCACACATCTCAGACCTCTCTGTCAAAGGGAATATGGTTACTATGTACTTTCAAGACTATCCAACGCCTTGCGCAGACAATCGGTGCTTTTGACATTCAACGCCATCATCTCTCGGACATACTGTGCGCTCTTTTTTTTACCCGCCCCTTCCAATTGCTCAACAAACATCTCGTATTCTTCCTGATGATGATCATTATGAGTAATCCAATGCTGTAATCTTATTCTTGCCTTCTCAATAAAATCCATAATTATTTCTCCCTCCTTTGGGCGTATTTTCATGTTAAAAAATGTACTTGGTGATGTCAATCAAATTGGAATTTCTTATTTTCATATACCCACCATAATTAATATTTTTGGATCATCTCCAATTTAGTTGAACAAAAGCCTGCCTGCGGCAGGCAGGGGTTCGAGGCACGTCGAGGTAAATTTGTTAAGTTGGATATGAGTGGAGAAAAGAATACAAAAAAATTATTGAAGGATCGATTAGAAATACTATTTCTCTAAAGTAGTTCTTTAAGAAATATTTTAGCCTTTAACGATAGGTAATTTAACAATTTGGTAATGTTCAAAAGTATTCGCATTTAGAAGGACATGGGACTCTTTTTTAAGAAATCCCCAACAAGAATTCTTACATGCTTATGGAACGCCCCCTATGCCTTAACCATAGATCGGGAACAGAAAGGCAGAGCATGGGGCTCTCTTTTCAGAAAACGAAAAATTGGTTGC
>CAYRFN010000251.1:0-5269 GCA_964423495.1 uncultured Desulfobacteraceae bacterium | reverse complement strand
CGTCTCGTTTTTGAAAAGAGAACCCCATGTTCTGCCATGGCTAAACTGCGAATTTTTTAAAAGAGATCCCTCATGTCCATGTAACCCGAATATATTGCAGGTATTGGGTGCGTTAAAAAGGCTGACGATTAATTTGGATTGTGTCTCTGTAGAAGACCCATTTCCCTATGCCTCGGTTAATTTCAGGAGTACTCAGCCGTTCAATAAAACTGGGGATCCGCTCGTGGGGACTAAGCGGAGCGAAACAAAGGCAAAGAAGTGGTAAGTTGTTAATCAAAAGATTTTGACCTCATCCAAAATACGTCTTTTTTTCTCTAAAGATACACCATTTTTTTCTGCCTTCTTTACAATATCCTTTCCCAATAAAGCAGCTCCATAAGCCCCGATAATCAAAGGTTCGGGGGGTATTAATAAGGTTTGATCCAAATGTTTAGAAAGTGCCTGAACAAAACCAATATTTTTTGCCACCCCACCTGTGAGAACGACCTCCTTTTCCACATTCAATCTTTTTACCATCCTTGATATTCGGTCAGCCAGTGATTCATGGATGCCAGCAACTAAATCGCCAAGAGCAACACCTTCTGCTAACCTTGCTTTTACCTCCTGCTCGGCCCATACAGTACATATATTGCTTGTCTTAGCAGGCTTCTTGCTTGTCAAAGATATATCGCCCATTTCCCCTATTTCAATTCCCAAAGAATCGGCGATAACCTCCAAAAACCTGCCACTACCAGCAGCACATTTGTCGTTCATAATAAAATCTGTTGGCCTGCCAGTCGTATCTACCTTTATCGCCTTGCTATCCTGACCTCCAATGTCAATGATTGTCCTGGCCTCTGGGAATAAATTTGCTGCACCTTTAGCATGACAGCTAATTTCGGTTACTTGTTTATCAGCAAAAGGAACATTGATTCTTCCATAGCCTGTAGACACGATATAGGTGATAGCCTTAAAGGCAAGGCCGGCTTTATCTAATGCCTCTTCCATAACCTTATTGGCTAACCTTCTCTGTTCCGGGCCAGTAGGTCCAATAACAGAGGCGATGATCCCTTCATCAATGATCACCGCCTTTGTCATTGTAGAACCGACATCAATTCCAGCAAATAATTCTGTCATCTCAACCTTGCACTATTTCATCTTACTTCGCTTAACAGACTCCAGGGTTTCGATAAAGGCATCGATCTTGTTTCTTGTATCGACCTCGGAATAGGACGTGATATCAATGATATCGCTTTCCAAAACCAGAGACGGAAGTTCTCTCTTTTCTTCTTTTTTCTTTCCGTCTTCCCCTAAGATAAGTACCGAAATAGGCTTATAAATCTTTTGCAGTTGATGTAATTGCCAGATAAGCCCAACATGCCAACTCCGGCAAGAAAATGCCTCATGCATGACAACCCCGTCAATCTTGTACTCTTCAATAAAAGATATTAAACGTTCCACATCGGGCTCTGAACCTGGCCTTTTTTTGGCCTTGTCATACCAGAAGGTCCAATATCCGAGCCATCTCCATGCCAAATGCTCAACTGGATCATCTGTTTCTGGTATATCCATTTCATAGAGAGGTTCTATCGTACGATAGGTTGTCTCGGCTGGAAAAACCGCACCCTTACTGTTAAAGTAATTGAAATCGCCCAAGGCAAACCATGAAGGCAATCCTCCGCCCCACAGGAGCCTGTATTTTTCATCTTCTACAACACCTTCCTTTTTGGCATTCTTCTCCTTTAGTTCTTTATTAAGGCCCACAAAGAAATCATATGCATACTGGGTTGCCATCATAAAACATATGGGAACCATAGTATTCATGGCATCTCCAGTGCCCATGGGACAAGGAACTGCGCTTCGCAATTTATAGGTCTCATGGATCAGGTTCCATGTCCTGTCACTGAGATCAACTAATTCCCTAAGGCGATCATAATCCATCTTTTTTCCTGTCTGTTCTTCAACGAATTTAATCAGCCCACGCAACTCCTTGACGATGTACTTATGATAATAATCCCAGACATCCCTGTGATCTCTATCCCTTTGAAAAAGTGGATATGGCAGGTCTATGTTATAGATGGGTACATCCGGCATATATTGCTGGCATGCCTGATACCACTTGGATCTCGGATCACAAAGGATCTGCCCTGTGGATACCATAAAATCAGGCCTTGCCTGGCCGCCCCACGGGGCATCAGGAGGCATTTCACCCAATTCTTCCCTCCAATGGTCAAAGCCGATCCCGCAAAGGGCGTAAGTACAAAGTGAGCGTGAAAATCCCAAGGACTCTGCTCTCTGGAGGAATCTTTCTGCATCTCTCTTGGCACCGCAAATACCGGCAAAGTTTTCGGTCCAGATAGGGACGACATCCATTGACCGTAAGATCTCTTCGTGACAGCAAACAATAAACGTGAAGGCGAGTTTCTGCTTGCCTTCAGCCCTTGCTCGATTTGTTCCAACAATAAATTCCTTTACCGTGGGACCAATGGAACTGGCCGCCTCGGTTGCAGTTCTTCTTTTTCTTTTTTTATCCTTTTTTTGCTCCTCAGCCATTTATATTCCCTCCTTACTGGTGCCTGTTGTATTCATCGAGTTTTTGTGTTTGTTGTATTAAAATCTAATAAAGAATATGAACTCTTAACAATTTAGCGCTTTAAAAAAAATCATCGGCGAATTATATCGACATGGGGTTTCTTTTAAGAAAGTCGCAGTTTAGCCATGGCAGAGCATGGGGTTCTCTTTTCAAAAACGAGACGTCAACTGCAAGGCCAAAGGGACATCACTGCGCTATGGCGGGCGGAGGGTTAAGTCAGTACTTTGCCTTTATGGTAGCTATGGCATCAACCTCAGTAAGTTGCCGCCCGCCTGAGAAGCAACTTAACTCAAATAACCAGCAACCAGTTTTTCGTTTTCTGAAAAGAGAGCCCCATGCTCTGCCTTTCTGTTCCTGATCTATGTTTAGGACATAGGGGGCGTTCGATCCCGCTATAGGCGGTATGACTTTCTTAAAAGAGAATCCCGGGTCCCTGTCTGACATATTTTCAAAAATTCAAACAGTTATACAAACCCTATTATGTTATTATCTCAAGAAAGGCCTGAACCCTTGTCTTTAATTGGCCGATCGTCCCTCCTGAATACAAATCCTCTATATAAAGAAGCGGGACGTTAACGGTCTCGAAATATCTCTTCCTTGCAGGAACCTCAAAGCCAAATGGGTCGCAGTACTTATAAACATAGAGAAACGCACCATCTACCTTGAACTCTTTCGCAAAAAAGCCAATATCACCAAATCGTGATGTTATATCCCCCTCAAATGTCCCTGCCACATTACCCCTATATGTCTTAGGACAATTGATCTTATCCAAATACCGATGGGCAAGTGCATCAATGGGGTCCCCTCCAACATCTGTATTGGGCCAAAAATCCCTTGTGCCATTGCAGAGCGTATCAACCACCACATTGGCTCCACTATCTTCAATTATCTTTACAAATTCGACATTATCCACACAGGCTCCATCAACCAATATACGCGGACCCTTCTTGAGAGGCGGTTCTTTTCTCTGTCGCAGTTCTGCTAACACCTCATCAAACAATGCATTGGACTCGCTGATCGGCAGGCTTGAACTAACTGTTAATACCTTTGTCAGTTCTGTCCCTGATATCATAGGGGGATCCAGCTTCCTGAATTCATAAAGTTCCTTAGCCTTTACCCTGTTTTCATTATGCAAATCAATGGCATCAGCAATGTCATTATCCGAAATCTCTTTTCCAACAAACTTCTCCAAGGCCTTTCTAAATTCATTAAGCTCGGCATTGAAAAATTCAAATGATGATTCTTTGACAACAGATGGTATATTAATGAAATGAGAAAAAGGAAGGTCTAAGGAATAGACCCACGTGCTGTAACTCCGTGTCATGCTATCACAGGCATGAGGGATTGCAATACCCGCAAGAAAATCATACTTTCCCTTAACGGCAAGATCAAAGCAACTGCGCACAAATGGGCACACGATGGTCTCCAGTAGTGTATCCCCCTTTGTAATCGGCTCCTGTATATCTCCCCTTATGCGAAAAGGAACGCATCCCGACGCAGTTATAATCTCAAGAGGGACAAATGAGCAGATATAGCCTATGATCTTTCTACCTTCATTCTTTAGCTCCTTTGCCCTTAATCCATAATCTTGATAATATTTTTCAACCTTAGACAAAATGGTACTCTTCTTGTCATTCATCAGCCTTATCTCCTTTCGAAACCAACTATAATACAAACAAAATTAGAACCGATAGTCAATGACCCTTCAAACCTTTGACATTTCACTTGCAATAATAGCGGCACCAAGTGCAGCTGTCATATGAGGTTCCGGCGGCACAATTATTTCAAAACTTCTTATCTCCTCCATTGCCTTTACAAGTCCTATATCTATTGCACCACCTCCAACTAATGCAAATTCTCTTTCAATTGTTAACCTCTCTGCCAGGCCGCTAACCTGGGCAGCCAAAGCCCTGTGAATCCCGGAAAGTAGATCCTCTTTTGCTACTCCCTCAGCGATTCTTGATATTGCTTCAGACTCTGCAAAAACCGCACAGCCAGTGTTAAAATCAACCCTTTTCTGGGATTTTAAAGACAAGGGGCCTAAGTCTTCCAGTTTTAACTGTAATACCTTGGCTATCACCTGCAATATCCTTCCGCTCCCGCCAGCACATTTGCCGCTAAGTAAAAATCTTAGCAGGTTTCCGTTTTCATCAATTCGAAACGCCTTGCTATAAAGATCACCAACATCGGCTACTGTTCTAACATCTGGAAAAAGATGAAAGATCCCCTTACAATGACAAGATATGTCTGTTACTGTCGTGTCGGCAAAGTTTACGGTCTTTGATCCATATCCAGTTGCAACTGTATGTACGATATCTTTCGAGGAGAGGCTTGCCTTGAGGATTAGTTTTTCTTTGATCCTGACGGAGGCATGTTCATAATTGCTTCCGGAGGGTATTGCATAAGACCCAATGACCTCTTTATTACACATGATTATCCCTTTTGAAAAGGCTGATCCAATATCAATCCCCATCCCATAAACCATCATTCAGACCCTCTTAAGTTTTCCATTTACTACCTCTTTCTTTATGTCCATTTAATCCATATTCACTTTTTACTTTTTTAAGGCTTGGGAGCCTTGAAACAAAAGAAAAGATATCATTGCCCCTAATGTTTTGTTCACTACATAATTATTTGGTAATGTTCAAAAGTATTTACATTCAGTTTATACTTAGACAGTTTATGTGCCTTTCGATT
>CAYRFN010000250.1:0-5328 GCA_964423495.1 uncultured Desulfobacteraceae bacterium | reverse complement strand
ACTTTAAGTCCGCCTGTAAAGCTCACTTTACCCTCTAATTACGCTTATTTTGGGCCTAGTATTGTGAGGATTATTTGGGCATGAAGATGATGTGAAAATAGCGTAAAGGCAGAAAGATGAAAAAGTGGGAAAAGATCTTTACTGAGGCCGATAGGGCCATACTGAAGAAGTTTGGGCGAGCTGAAAAACAACCTTTTGGGAAAGGGCCTGCACTTATCATTGTCGATGTGGTCTTGCATCATAACATTATCTTATTAATGATCCTGCCGACAGTCGCATAGTGAAGTCCCAGGTGCCTGGCTATTTCTGTCTGGAAGTGATATGATAGATTGCACCTGGAAATTTGATTCTGAGCGGTCTGATAAAAATACCATAACATAATGCAAGACATGCCCCCTTTTTTCGCGGATCATGATGTGGTGCAGGGCACCGGGTGCGTCTAAACAACATATCTGCCTTGTCAACTTACTTTTTTTTCAGTCCCCTTGGTTCCTAATGACACCATAGATATTGGCTTGATGCCAAAAACATGATTTTAAGAGGGGGAAAGGATCGTTTTCCTATCATATTAAATGTGATAATAATCAGATAGCATGGTCCGAACGAAAGTGCAAAGAACCAAAGGCAATGTATGGGAAGAGAAGACTGTGATCAATGATTATTGATAATTGTACTTTGATCATTGTTATTTGATAATGATAAAAGTAAAGAGCATCACCCAATTTATTAATTTAATTACGTATTAATAAAACCCATGCCAAAAAATAACAATATAAACGGAAAATCTCTGGAGTCCTGGATATGGGATGCCGCATGCAGCATCAGGGGCGCGCAGGACGCTCCCAAGTACAAAGATTTTATCTTGCCTCTGATATTCACCAAACGACTGTGCGATGTATTCGATGACGAGCTTAACCGGATAGCATCAAAGGTTGGCGCAAGGGAAAAGGCATTTACGCTTGTGGAGAAGGACAAGAAGCTCGTTCGTTTTTACATTCCCTTAAAGCCGGCTGATGTAAATGACCCAGTATGGTCGGTGATTCGTAAACTGTCCGATCAAATTGGTGAAACCCTGACATCCCATTTAAGAAATATCGCCAGGGATAATACGGCTCTTGAAGGGATAATCGATCGCGTGGACTTTAATGCCACTACACACGGACAGCGTGACATTGATGATGACAGGCTCTCCAACCTTATTGAGAAGATCAGCGAAAAGCGTTTGGGGCTTAAGGACGTGGAACCGGACATAATAGGCAGGAGCTATGAATACCTTATCCGCAAGTTTGCAGAAGGCAGCGGACAGTCAGCAGGAGAATTTTATACCCCCTTTGAAGTCGGCATGATCATGGCCAGAATCATAGACCCTGAACCAGGCATGACCGTTTATGATCCCTGCTGCGGCTCCGGCGGTCTTTTAATAAAGTGCGAGCTGACACTTGAAGAGAAAATGTCTTTACGCAGCCGCAAAAAATACTCTCCCTTGCGGCTTTATGGCCAGGAATATATCGGCAACACATGGGCCATGGCCAATATGAACATGATTATTCACGACATGGAGGGCGAGATAGAGATAGGTGATACCTTCAAGAACCCCAAATTCCGGCACAAGGGAAGGCTCACAACTTTTAATAGGGTTATTACGAATCCCATGTGGAACCAGAACTGGTTTGTAGAAAACGATTATGACGCGGACGAACTGGACAGGTTTCCCCAGGGAGCGGGTTTCCCGGGCAAGCAGTCGGCGGACTGGGGCTGGGTACAACATGTTCTTGCGTCCTTGAATGATAAAGGTCGGGCCGCAGTAGTGCTGGATACTGGGGCTGCTTCGCGCGGCAGCGGCAATGCAAATAAGAACAAGGAAAAAGAGGTACGCAAGTGGTTTGTGGAAAATGACATGATAGAAGGTGTGATCTATTTGCCTGAAAACCTCTTTTACAACACCAGCGCCCCGGGTATTCTACTCTTCTTAAACAGGGAGAAACAGGAGGATCAAAAAGAGAAGATCTTTCTTGTTAACGCGAGCCAGGTATTTGAAAAGGGGGACCCGAAGAACTACATCCCGGATGATGGCATTGAATGGATAGTTACGACCTTTCTCTCCTGGAAACAGGAAGATAAATTCAGCCACATAGTGAATAAGAACGAAATCGTTAAAAATGACTACAACATCTCTCCCTCACGGTATATCCATACTGCTGATGAAGAGGAATACCGCCCTCTCGGGAAAATTATCGCGGAACTTTCTTCTCTGGAGGTAGAGGCTGCTGAGACAAATGCAGCCCTGCGGTCAGTGCTAAATAAATTAGGGATATGAGGGATGTCTGTTTTATATACATTACCAAATTTGTGGGAATTAACAACGCTTGGAGCAATCCATAACGGTGAAAAATCGACAATCAAACCTAATGATTTCCCTGAAGAAAACTTTGAGTATTACAGCATCCCAGCATATCAAGATGGGATCCTTCCAACCACCCAGAAAGGCAAAGAGATAAACAGTATGAAATTGCTTCTCAACCCCGGAACTATTCTTTTTGGCAAACTTAATCCCCGAGTTGAAAAGGTATGGAAAGTTGGTAACTTTACGCCATGTCGTAAAATAGGATCGACAGAATGGCTTCCAATCTTGCCTCAAGTGGGTATTGACAATGATTTCGTCTATTATCTTCAATGGTCTGATCACGTGATGCCACTTGCTAAGCAACACGTATCTGGGTCGACACCAAGCCGGCAGCGTGTTGATCCCTCTTCATTCTACGAAATCAATGTACCGCTCCCTCCTCTCCCCGAACAACGCCGCATCGCTGCAATATTATCTAAAGTACAGAAAGCCATTGAACAGCAGGAGCGAATGATCGCGCTCACCACGGAGCTGAAAAAAGCCCTGATGCACAAGCTATTCACCGAGGGCACACTCGGTGAACCACAAAAACAGACCGAGATCGGTCCGGTGCCGGAGAGTTGGGAGGTAGTTCTTTTAGGTAAATTGCTCACTCTGACGCAATATGGGATTTCAGTTAAAGGAACTAATACAGGTAACCATGCTATACTCCGTATGACCAATCAGATCAATGGTCAAATTGTGTCTAATGACCTTCAGAAAGTTCAGATAACCAAAGAAGATTTTGATAAGTTTAAAGTTGAAAAGGGAGATATTTTATTCAACAGGACAAATAGTTATGATCTCGTTGGCAGGACTGCAATTTTTACTTTGGAGGGCGATTTTGTCTTTGCATCCTATCTCATCAGATTGAGAGTCGCACAGCAAAAGTTAAATCCTTTTTTCTAAATTATTATCTGAATTGGGACGAAACACAACAACGCTTAAAAGGAATTGCTACCCGCGCTGTAAGTCAAAGCAATATTAGTGCTACAAGACTTAAGGGATTTGAAGTTCCAATACCTTCGATTGCAGAACAAGAAGAAATTATCAATAACCTTAATGTACTCATAGAAAAATCCGCTACTCATGAGAGCAAAAGAGACATTTTGAAATCTCTTTTCCGCACCCTTCTCCACCAACTCATGACAGCGCAGATTAGGGTCAATGACATTGACCTGTCCGAATTGGGGATTCTGGATGAAGAACCTGAAAATGCCGGAGTAGAAAATGCCTGATAAACCCGTTCATTATCATGAAGGAGCTTTTCCCCCAAAGCAGATGGACTGGGAAAAGCTGATTCCTTTGATCGGTCCGGCAAGCGCTGCTCTGGCCCGGTACGACGGGACACTTGCTGCCGTGCCGAACGTGGCCCTTTTGCTGTCCCCCCTTATGACACAGGAGGCCGTGCTGTCTTCCCGCATTGAGGGGACACAGGCGACCATGAGTGAGGTACTTGAATATGAGGCTGGAATACCCGGGGCTGACTCTGAAAAGACCGCTGATATCCTTGAAGTACTCAACTATCGACAGGCAATGGGGCACGCGGTGGAACTGCTCAAGGAGCTGCCCCTTTGTCAAAGGCTTCTGAATGAAACGCATAAGGTCCTTATGAAAAGTGTCCGCGGCCAGAATAAATCGCCCGGGAAATACCGAAAGATCCAGAACTGGATAGGACCTTCCGGAGCACCCATTGAGAAGGCGAGTTATATCCCCATATCCGGCGAAAAACTGCCCCAGGCAATGAGCAGGTGGGAACGGTTTATTCATGAGGACTTTCAGGACAAACTGGTTCAGCTTTCCCTTCTCCACGCGGAATTCGAGGCATTACACCCATATCTTGATGGAAACGGACGTTTAGGTCGTATGTTTGTGCCTTTGTTTCTGTTTAATTCAAAGCTCATTCAGAGCCCCATGTTTTACATCAGCGCCTATCTTGAGGCCAGAAGAGATGAGTATTACCATAAACTCAGGGAAGTATCCCGGAGCAATGACTGGACAGGCTGGTGCTGCTTTTTCTTGGATGGGATAAAAGAACAGGCTTTGGAAAATCATGAAAAAGCCACCGCCATATTACAGCTCTATCAGTCTGAAAAAGAGCGAATTATCGAGCTAACGCATTCACAACATGCAATTAAAGCCCTTGATTTTATCTTCACTCGTCCGATTTTTGCTGCGTCTTCATTTACTCTGGAATCCGGCATTCCCAAGTCAACAGCAATCAGAATATTAAGAATTCTGAAAGATAATAATTTGTTTTTCACACTCAGGCAAAGAGAAGGCCAAAAACCCGCTGTCTATGCTTTCAGCCATCTGCTGAATATAGCAGAAGGACGTAAGATATTTTAAAATAAACCTGGATTCTGGCTTTCGCCGGAATGACATAATGGAATTAGATGCCCTGTTCTAAAATATCTAATATTAAGAAAGGATATTTTGTGACTCATAAATTAATAAAAATGAGTCACAAACGGATTTGTGTATAATCTATGAGTCACAAAACAGTTTGTGTCTCATAATCCGGCTTTTGTGAGACACAAAAAGGTCAATAGTAAGTTTTCCCACCTGAAACAGGATCATTTCAATATGCCGAAACCCGGAGAACACAAAACGGTTCAGGCCCGGGTGATTTCATGTTTAAGCTTACGCGTGAGGAAGTAGAAGTTTTGATATCGCAGAATGTGATGTCAAAATCAGGGCGCGGGGAGTGAATATAAAAAGGGAAAAAGGATCGTTTTCTTAGCCAATTTAGTGTAATAACATATAGCTTGGTCCGAAGGGGAATTCATTTTAAGAATTTAAAAATATTACAAGTTGAGGAACTAATGGATATAATTCAAACGATACTAAAAGATAGCAATTATCATCTCTCATTATTTTCAGAAGATGAAATTAATACCTGAATTTTGCACTGACTGACTCACCCCTTTACGATTACACGGCTA
>CAYRFN010000249.1:0-5333 GCA_964423495.1 uncultured Desulfobacteraceae bacterium | reverse complement strand
TTGGCTTAGAAAATCTTATATTCATATGACGGTTAAATTACCGCGAAAATCGGTGGTTATCAAGAGAACAGGCTATAAACATGCACTTCATTCAACCGTTGGACTTAAGGATGCACCTGAAGGACTTGAACCTATGACACCGTCCGCGGCCTTTGGGAAGGTTGTCGAACAACTCATCCTCAATTTCATAAATGACATACAAGAAAGTGGCGAATTGTCATTACTGTTTCGAATTCGGGAGTCGTCTGCGCTAACATTAAGCTTACAGCCGACAGTTAATCGCTACGGCTCAACAGCCCGTTGGCCCCGTATAAATATTTAAAATAGTAAATATGAAGTGCCAATGAAGTGGGTTGAAGTGGGGTCGGACCGAGGCAAGTAATTGATAATACAGATATAAACCTCATAATTAGGGGGCATTTTAACCCTTAGAAGTCCTATTTTGAGTCCAGAATTGGCCTTCTAAGATAAAGCAACGGTTCAAGGCGATGGCGACCGAGATGCCATCTAATATGTTGCGCCTTGGGTCGTGTGGAACACGCTACTTCTGGGCTGATCGTTAGACCTTTTTAAAGTTGATTTTGACATGAAGTTTGGAAAAGTACGATTCTATGCAGATGAAAATATAGAGGCATACCTGGTAGATCACATAAGAAATAGCGGATATAAGGTCGAGTACGGCAATGATCTCGGCTTCAATCCAAGGGATGATCAGTTTCATTTTCAAGAAGCGAGAAGACGCAAATGTATTCTTCTTACTAGAGACGATGATTTTCTGGATCATAAAAAATTTCCTTTTAGCAACTTGAAAGATACAGCTATTGTTGTTCTGCGAAGTGAAGTTCGAGGTCGTGCGAATCTTAATTTTGGATATATGCTTGTAAGTTTATTCGATGATATCGCCGCTTCGGGAAATAAGAACCTCTATGGTTTAAAATTGAACTCAAGGGACCAAAAATCACATTTCACGCGAATATCGATGGGAAAATTATGACAATAAAGTAAAGGGGTCAAGTCTGCCGTTGACTCTTGCTAATATGTATCAAAGGTCAAACATAGATTTGACCCCTTTACATACTGGCAAACTGGAAGGGGTGAATAACAAAATCAAGGTCATTAAACGTAAAGCCTATGGTTTTCATGACTTGAGATACTTTACGCTGAAAATTTACCAGGCTTTCTTCAACTAATTCGGAGAAGAACCATTATTCTAAACTAATAGTAAATAACTAAGATCCGATCCTGGGTGGTTCTCAAACGACCGTATAGTCCGCCAAGAAATGTCCCGAACGTCACCTGCCGCCAAACAGCTATCCCGGATATTTTGCACAGAAATATGTACGCGATGCCCAATTTTCTGTGCAAAATGGCTTTCATTTTTAACATCCGTAAAAATGACATCTCTTTTTGCCACACGCTAATATTTTTTAACTACCTGTAATCGCTTACTTATTCTATGCAAATTCTATGCAAAAAAGAATTAGAGTCCACCACCGACGCCACCACCCGCATTGGCATGGAAATTGTTATGTTTTTGATGTCAATAACGATAAAAAAACGACACTTGGAGCTCGTCCCATTTACGTAAAGAACAAAAGCATTCACCCGGTCACAGAACCGCGCCTGCTGGACCAGGTCCGTGAGGCTATTCGAGTCCGGCATTATAGTATTCGAACCGAAGAATCCTACGTTCAGTGGGTCCGGCGATTTATCCTTTTTCATGGCAAGCGGCATCCCCGGGAAATGGAAGAAAATGAAATCAATGCCTTTTTAAACAATCTTGCAATAAAAAGGGGCATGGCCGCTTTCACCCAGACTCAGGCTCTTAGCGCCATTATCTTTTTGTACAAATTTTTGTACAAACATGTTCTAAAAAAAGATGTGGGAAGCCTTGATGGTTTGATCAGAGCAAAGAAAAATCTGCCGGTTGTATTTACCCGCGAATAAGTTAAACGGGTACTCGAAAACAGATAGTAAAAAACATCATAACATGCAGTTTCACAAAGGATCGCTCGTACCTCGCGGCCTGTGAACCGTGGCGTTGGGCGCATGGATGTGGCGTCTCAGAAAGGAGGTGGTCAAAAAAAAGAGTCAAGGTTAGGAGCGAAGTATGTTGTTTGCAGAAGGATAGTTCCACAGCAATTCAGTAAAAAGAGGAGTGAAAAATGTATGCGACGTATAAACCAGTAGAGTTTCCGGAGGTAGGCCAGACTGTGGGTACAGGCTGGCTGCCGCCGCTGCCAGATCTGCGAGATTTCACGGATGCGGGGCCGGAGATCGCGGAAATGGCCAAGAAGTTGGGATTGCCCAAGAATAAAGGACTCAAGGCGCCACCAGCAACTGTCGATCTCAGGACTTGGTGCTCACCGGTCGAGAACCAGAAGAGCCTAGGCTCGTGTACGGCACATGCCGCAGTGGGGATAGTCGAGTACTTCCAGCGCCGAGCGTTCAGCAAGCACATTGAGGGATCTCGCCTCTTTGTCTACAAAGCAACCCGCAACCTGATGCAAGTAACCGGGGATACGGGAGCTTGGTTGAGGAACACGATGGGAGCCTTGACGCTCTGCGGTGTTCCAGATGAAAAGTACTGGCCATACACAGATGCCAAACCAGCCTTCGACAATGAACCGGCGAGCTTCGTGTATGCCGTGGCGGACAACTACGAAGCTCTGAGGTATTTTTGTCATGATCCCCTAGGAGCGAATGTCCCAGGAAGCGCGGTCCAGACCAACGTCAAGAAGTACTTAGCTGCCGGGATTCCCTCGATGTTTGGCTTTTGGGGATTCCCGTCGTTCAGTTCCTGCGATGTGAAGGGTGGAATTCCATACCCATGTCCCGGTGAACGAGCGCAGTGGGGGCACGCCATCGTCGCGGTCGGCTACGACGACGGTAAGAAGATCAAGAACACAAAGTGCAACAAGACGACCACTGGGGCGCTACTCATTCGCAACTCGTGGGGCACGACATGGGGAGACCAGGGCTATGGGTGGTTGCCTTATGACTATGTCGTGAACAAGCTGGCTCTCGACTTCTGGTCCTTGCTGAGCATGGAATGGGTAGACACGAAGCAATTCGGTATCTGATGGAATGAGCAGGCTTGGCAGGACGCCCAACAATTGCGTCCAGCCGACGTGGGGGAATCGGGCCGCTTCGCTTTGCGGTTCCCCCAAGCGGCTGACAAATCACATTGGACCCGGGTGGAGTGCTGTCTGTTTGCTACAGAGATATCATGGCGGCCTTTGATATTGGGGAAGGGAGATAATATGAATATAACCGAAATTATAATTTACATAGTGGTCACCGTAATTCTGCCGATCCTGCCCGCCTATATTCTTTACAAGTCCCTGCCTTTAGGCAAAACAATCGTTCGGGGGCCGTTTAAGGGGCTAAACATTCAACTGACAGGCGCCTTTGCAGGATACTTTCTTATCATACTTGTCGTCTTTGGATTCATTGAACTCAGGATAAGGGAAAGGTGCCAGATATGGCAGGTCACTGGGTACGTCGGGCTCGAAGATGATTCCTCTCCTATGGAGACAAGAAACATACTTGTCTCCGAGCAGCCACCATCGGGAAAAGTAAACGAAGACGGAAGTTTCAAGGTGAATATCTTGGTGAAACAGGGAGCAACCGGCGAGCTCGAGTGGCCCATTCTGATTTTTGACCATCCCAGCGAACAGTATGAAGTTGTGCCTATAGATCCATCGACAAAAAAATACCCTTTCGGGCTGCCGCCATACCGTAAAACCCATAACAGCCTTCGCAACCTCGTTAACATAGATGATCGTGTGGTTCTTAAAAAGAAACCCAAGAAATGAAAAGGTCTCCGGGAGGCTATGTATGAGAAACATGAAGATTAAAAGGGCATTGACAACAGTGTCTCTTCTCGTAATTCTCTTGACAATATCATCACCCGCTTATTCCCAGGTCGTGCGTGGAATGCTTTTAAGGGTCGGACCTCACGGTCCATATCCGGCAGTGAATGTTCTTCTCACCCTCTTTTCCCCCTCTATGGGGAAGAGATCCGCCCCTTCATACACGGGCCGTGACGGCATGTATTACTTCTATAATGTTCCTCGGGGCCAGTATTTGCTTGAGATATGGGGCTACGGACCAACGCCAATTATCTATCAAATTAACGTATTGAATCGACCCTACAACGACATACCGCAGATACGTGTACCCTAACGGCGAGGTGAGTATAAGGGACATGAATTAGTAAGTAACTCAACAAAAGGCGATGGCGACACACCACAATAGCTCCGCATGAAGAACGTATATCATTGTCCAACGAAGAAAGCAGGAAAATGGGTCACCCATTAACGGTTTGTTGCCCAAACCTGTTTTGAAGCAGATATTCCGAAAATTTTAATCGATTATGTAGAGGTCAATTACCTAAACCCCAAAGCAATATTAAAACGGCCGACCATTACTATTATACAGAACCTTAAAAGAGAACTGCTCAGTCCCCCTTTTAGATATTTGATATGTTCGACTATTTGTACGTTGCTCTTTGATAACCTATCCTTTGGCTGCTTAATGAGGATGTTGATATTCTGAATGGCTGAAATAAGCAAATCTTGGATTTCCATACGCCATAATCTGCGCCACTTTGCTCTTTTGTATCCATATCTCTTGGATCAGGCAAACGATCGTTATGATAAATCCTGACGATGTTTGATGTCCCGCTTTGTACCCTTACTCTTTGCTTCTTTAAGCATGATATCCAATTCATCTTGTCTTATATGTCGTTTTAGGCTTCTACCATCTTTGGCCTGAGTACACTTTCCCCTGAGTTTACACCGAGCACAAGTTTTGACTGAGGCTCTGTATTCATAGTGCCTGCGCTTTTTATTGTAATTTCGTCTTCGTAATGTCTCTCCAGCAGGGCAGATGAAGATCTCTTTATCAGGATCATAGGAAAAGACTTCTTTTGGAAAGACACCTTTTTGTCTACCTGAACCCCTGTGTATCTCTTCAAAGGAAGGCATATGAGCTTTGATCCCTAAATCATGGCAGAGAAGAAAATTATCAATAGTTCCGTATTTACTGTCTCCTACCACTGTATCAACTTTCTTTTGTGTGTTTTGTTCATGGGTCTCGATCATCTCTTTTAGGATATAACTATCATCCACAGATCCGGGAGTAATTTTTGTGGCTGTTATCACCTCGCATCTTTCGTCTACAGCTCGATGCGTTTTGTATCGTAACTTTGATTTATCGCTGCTATGTCGTGTAACCGAAGCATCAGGATCAATAGTTGAAATAAATCGAGTAAAAAGGGGTCACCCATTAAAGGGCGAGTCAAGTGAAAAGACACCTCTCCCTGCAAA
>CAYRFN010000248.1:0-5385 GCA_964423495.1 uncultured Desulfobacteraceae bacterium | reverse complement strand
TACGCTGAAAATTTACCAGGCTTTCTTCAACTAATTCGGAGAAGAACCAAAAATAATATCATAGCCCATTTTTTATTACAAGTGATTTTCTTTAGGCTGGGACGTTAGGTGGGAAAAGAGGGGACATCCATTTGTAAATCAGTAACTCAATGTGATTGGGAATTTGAAACCCTGGCCCAGACCGCAGTGCGGATCGCACCAAGGCAGGGGGCAGTGGGCAGAGGGCAAGTTTTGTTCCATCGCACATAGTCTTATTTTAACACTGAATCCAGGTCCTGCTTAATACCTTCTGAAAGCCAATGCCTAATGAGAGTTTGATAGGGAATTGATTTCATTGTGGAAAGCTTTTTAATAGCCATAATTTGAAGAGGGTCAATTTTTATAGTAATGTTCTTTAGTTTCCTTTTTCGTTTGCCTGAAAGAATATCCTGGCGAAGGTCATCAGCTAAACTCAAGTCGACTGATTCGCCAATTATTTCTTTTTGGATATTTCGGTCCTCATAATACTTAATCCAATCTTTTGATTTCTTTACCTGTTTTTTCATTGTCTACTCCCTATGCTTTTTAAAATACCGAACTTCCGCCTGGTTCATGTCCCAGCCAGTGATAGGCCTTGCAATTCCCTTTGGCTTCAACTCAAAAACTATTGTAAGATACCTTCCTTCCAATGTCGGGCCAAATACAGCATAGTGCCCTTTTTTTGTCCTGCGAAATAATGGGTTATTGGCAAAAACCTCTTCCACCTCCACCGGTGTTATTCCATGGCGTAGTTGGATATGTAAATAATTACCCTCATCCCATTCAAAATCAAAGATTCGCAAAACAGCCCCTCATCAAGAAGTCTTACATAGTATGACTTCAATTTATAGTTTTGTCAACTTTCTTCTGTGGGGGACATGGGGACGTCCATGTGAGATTGGAAAACAAAAAAGATTAGTCTCTCACAGAGCCGCCCCAGTACCATCTGCCGGCCACGTCCCGGGGAAGAGAGGGGGACGCCCATTGGTAAATCAGTAACTGAATGAGATTTAAAGTAAATACTTAGGTTGTCAGGTTCAGGGGTTCATGGTTCACGGTTGATAGCTGATAGCTCCCCAGTGAAATAGTTTTGAGATTTCACGGGGCAGGCATAGGTGATAGCTGGGAACTGGGGAAAGACAGTGGTCATAGGGCAGTGGGCAGTAAGCAGGGATTCAGTGAAAAATGAGAAATGAGCAATGGAGAATGAGAGTGGGGATTTTGGAATGTGGATTGCGGAGTGCGGAGTGCGGAATTTGAGGCGAGGAGTCGGAGGTCGAGATTTTGGACTTTGGGCGGTGGATGTCAGTAATGATACCGACAAGATAGGATTCTTATTTTGTCCTCCTTTACTTCATAAATCAGCCGATGTTCTTTATCAATACGCCTTGACCAGCAGCCAACTAACTCGTGCTTTAGCTTTTCTGGTTTCCCCGTACCCTCAAAAGGACGACGTTGGACTTCTCTAATCAATTTAACGATCCTAAGAGCTTTCTTCCGATCTTTCTCCATCCACCAGGCCAAGTCTTCAAACCCGGCAGGGTCAAACTCCAAGCTTCTCACAGGCTTCGTCAAAAGGAATTCCCTCCTCGCGGTCTTTCGCATCCAGAAGTCGTTGTCTCATTGTCTTGCTTTTGAGTAGATAAGCGGTTTCCTTTTCGGACTGAAGTTCACGCCAAAGTCCAATGGGAACAATTACCCCAATTACCTTATTATTCTCATCGGAAATGTATTGAATACGCTCCATGACTTATGATCCTTTTTTCTAAGAGAGTTTTATTCTTTTTTACCATAGCTCACCATAAAAGTCAATAAGGAACGGGATGGGTGCGGCAGCGTGCAGGGTAGGTGGCACATCCCATAATGTCCCTATCAAGAAAAAAGTAGATAGCGATAAATTGTAGTAAATTCAAAGAGCGAAAAATTAGGGACGTCCATTGGTAATTCAGTAACTGAATGAGATTGAAAGTAAGTACTTAGGTTGTAAGGTTCACAGTTAATGGTTGATAGACATTATTTATTCAGAGCTTCTTGTAAATTTCCTTTGCGTTTTTTGATGTTTTCTTCAAGATTTTGTATATCTTTGATGGCTCTCTGAGTGTAAGTTAAGCTATATTTCACTGCCCAAAAACCTCTTCATGGGATTTAACTCTCCCAGCCTCATAATCGGCCCGAGCCTCTCTGATGCTTTTGAGGTATTCTGGGTACGTGGAAGCGAGTAGATCTTCCAAAGGTTTGACCTCCACTTTTATGGTATTAAGCATGCTATTCCTCCAAGATCACAAATTTATAGAATTATATTTTAACTATCGGCAGAAGTCAAAATGTTGTTAAGAATATAAAAGGGACGGGCATAAGCAAATAAGTAAGACAATGGAATTGAAAAACGATAAAAAGAATGTTCTCTCACCCACTTCGCTCCAGACACAGCCTCCGGCCCATAGGGGCCTACGCTCCGGTGGGATGCCACAGGGAACATAATCTTTAATTTATCCCGGAGTCTTTGGAGTAAATCATAAAGCCATCCGCATTTCGTGCGGAGGGAATAGCAATCTAAAATTCATCCATATGAAGCTGTCTTTTAGTATTGGGTCCTAAGGAACCATACCAATAGCTACTTGGATAGCTTTTTCTATCTCACCTATCTTTCTGCTGCTTATAACTCCAGAAAAAGGACCACGAATTAGAAAGGATTTTTCAAGGGTTGTAATTTGTTCACACTTGGCCATGGAAATTTGGTTAAGACCTCCTTCTCCTTTTGGCAGTTCCACATGAGTAGGACTTGGGCGCAGAGTTGTAGTAATTGGGACTACAATAATATCATTAGCCAATCTATTTCTAACATCCAAAGATATGACTATTGCTGGCCTGGCTTTGATATCCTTAGGTTGAGCTGGGAGACTTACAAGATAAATTTCACCCCTCTTTGGGTATTGCATAAATCTATTCCTCCCAGAGCTTGTGAGCATACTGAGCTGTTATTTTCGACCACTCATGATCTTCTTCTCGTTCCTCCTGAGACAAAGAAAAATAATAGTCCTTAATCTGATTTTCAAGTTCTTGCTTTTTTTGCTCTTTGTGCCATTTACCTAAAACATCTTCAATAAATTGGCTCCGAGATTGATTCTTGGCCTTAAGAAATCGGTCAATGAATTTAACTAATTCAGCATTTAGGCTTGTAGTAATCCGTATTTTTACTGAAGAAGATATTTGTTTAGCCATATTTGTATTCCTTTATTTCATACATATGTTATGAATATATTTCATACACTTCTATTTGTCAATAGATTTTTATGATAAATAAAATTTTTAGAATTAATCAAAAAGTAAAGATTACACCACCAGCTGCGGTCGAGACACAGCACATTAAACACTTTCCTTTAAAACCCGCATTCTAATCCCCTCATGATGACAATATTCGTCGCATTATTAACCACTTTTTTCATTAACAATCAAAAATGGTCGCCTATTATTAAGGATAGGTCCATCTATAAATGGGAAAGAGGGATGGGCATAAATAAATAAGTAAGTCAATGGGATTGAAAGTAAGTACTTAGGTTATCAGGTTCACGGTTCAGGGTTCAGGGTTGATAGGTGATAGGTGATAGCTGGGAACTGGGGAAAGACAGTGGTCAGAGGGCAGCAGGAAGGGGGCCCTTGTTTTTAGAAGACAGCCTAGAGATAGGAGATCCGTAAAGAAGTAAATAACTTTCTTGAGAACCAGCCGATGGCGCTTAGATGGGCTATGGGTTAAGGCGAGATGATGAAAAAGTTGGGGACGTTGTTGACTAAATTGAATTACTCATCAATCGGGATGCTCTTAAAAAAGTAATCAACTCGCCGATGGCATGATATTACAAGCAACTGCTGATCAAAAAAAGGCCCAGGCTCACATCCCAAGTGGAAATCGGGACGTCCATTGGTAAATCAGTAACTGAATGAGATTGAAAAACAAAAACGATTCATCTCACGCAGAGGCGCAGAGAACGCAGAGAACTACTATTGTGTATAATGGAGAAAGGAATAATGGAAATCGTGGAAATCGGGACGTCCATTTGTAAATCAGTAACTGAATGAGATTGAAAGTAAGTACTTATGAATCTCTTGAAGTAGCTTTTTCTTTTTGAACTCTTTCGTGCAACCATATTTTGATTATCGCACTTCGGTCGACACCAATACCTGCCCTAATGAGATCAATATCTTTGACCAGTTCTTCTACAACATCCAGAGTAATTCGTATTTTCTTTCCATGACGAATGATTTTTGCCTTGGACATATCAACCAAGTCATAAATATCCTCAAAGCAACAACAGATTTAAAAGAAATGGGGAATGACAGTGGTCAGTGGTCAGTGATTAGAAGGAGAAGGTAATCTACAGCCCCATTTGGAGTTTAGGTTAGAAAAAGTGAAGGATTTGGAGCGTAATCCACTAAACTTTCCGGATCATCCTCAAAATGAAGTTGTATTGCTTCTTTTAAATTATGGGCTAATTCATCTAAAGTTTTGCCCTGGGTAAATACGTCAAAATCAAGACATCTCCCGCAGTAAAAATCGCCATCATAGTAAATATCAGCTTTTATCATTTTATTCATTAATAATACCTCTTATGCTTTATGGTTAAAAATTTATTTTTTTATGTTTATATAGTAATTATAGGTTCATATCGTTGTAGCGTCAATAAATTAATTAATCGTCTCTGGGAACAGGGGAACGGGCATAAATAAATAAGGGAACTTAATCTATCATAGTCGGGTAGTCGAAGGAAATTATATTTAATTCAGGGAAATAGCTTGAATAATATCCGAAATCGTGAGTTACGATTTTTCGTCCTTTTGTTTCCAGTGCAAAAGAACCTATTAGAAAATCAGTCAGTACATGTTGTCTGATCTTAATCTCAGCGCTACATTGCTCACATATCAATCTTTGGTATAAGTAGGATATTCTTTCTGGCCAGCTCTCCCAGTAAGGTAGCATAATTTTTTCCGAAATCAGGGACGGCGTGATAAATATAAACGAGGGGATTGGTGTCAACAATAATACTATTCATCAGTTCTACCACGAAATTTATTAACCATTAGGTCAATATCCTTTTTTCTTCGGGGTTTTCCGCGCCCAAGCCACTTCAAAAACATATTTTCCTTTGTACTTTTCACAATAAGGGCATTATTACCCTTATCGAGAATATCAACTTCGATTCCTGGAAGAAAGCCGAACCTGTTTCTTATGTCTTGGGGTATAGTAATCTGGCCTTTGGTTGTTACTTTTGGCATGATTTTCTCCTTTGAAAAACCGGCATTACTTTTTCTTATTGTAACAGATGTTCACCCTTGCATAATCAGTTAACTTATTGATATAACAGAGGATGA
>CAYRFN010000247.1:0-5388 GCA_964423495.1 uncultured Desulfobacteraceae bacterium | reverse complement strand
GCCTTTCGGAACTAAAGTTCCGACGGCTCGTCACCTACGACTCAACTCCACATTATGTGCCTGATATTTAATTGCAATATTTAAATTCAAGGTTATTTGAATGCTTAAATCATATCTGAAAAAGATTTTTAAGATTGCAAATCAAGGTGATGCCAGGGAGGAAAGCTATTACGCGGCCCTTGAGGGGTTATTGGAAGATTTGGCGCACTCTTATGGCAAAAGTAAAATACACATTACAACTCTCCCTAAAAGCACTGAAGCCGGTAATCCTGATTTCCGGGTGTGGGACGGAAAGCAACATATTGTAGGATACATTGAAGCCAAAGCCCCGACCATTGAGAATTTAGATTCCACAGAACATTCAGAACAGCTAAATCGATACAGGAACACGTTCCCGAATCTGATTTTAACCAATTTTTTTGAGTTCAGGCTTTATCGGAACGGCATTCTTGTTGAAAAGGCATTGATTGCCAGACCTTTCATTGTTCATAAGCTTAAAACAATTCCGCCTGTCGAAAAGGAGCCAGATTTTACAAAATTGATGGAGGCGTTTTATTCATTTTCTTTGCCCAAGGTTTATAATGCCAAGAATCTGGCGGTAGAGCTGGCAAAACGCACTAAATTTTTAAAAGAGGAGGTCATTACCGAGGAACTGGCTGAGGAAGAGAAAAATGGCAGAGGCTTTATCCTTGGATTTTATGAAGCATTCAGGCAATTCCTCATCAGCGGACTATCAAAAGAGGATTTCGCCGACCTATATTCCCAAACAATCACTTATGGACTCTTTGCCGCCCGTATGCGGGCTAAAAACGGCTTTAACAGAAAACTCGCTTATGACAATATCCCCCGCACCATTGGAATATTAAGAGATGTTTTTCGGTTTGTTTCCCTTGAAGATGCTCCTGCTCAAATGGAATGGATTGTCGATGATATTGCGGAAGTCTTATCTGTGGCGGATGTCAACAAACTGCTTCAGGACTATTTCAGGGAAGGTAAAGGAAAAGATCCTGTTGTTCATTTTTACGAGACCTTTCTTTCCGAATACGATCCAAAAACCCGTGAAAGACGCGGTGTATATTATACCCCTGAACCGGTTGTCTCTTATATCGTTCGTTCGCTTCACCATATTCTAAAGGATCGGTTCAGCAAAACAGACGGTTTCGCAAGCAATTCGGTGACGGTTCTGGACCCGGCCTCCGGCACCCTTACCTTCCTGGCTGAAGCCGCCAAACTGGCGGTTGGGGAATTTGCTTCCAAATACGGCGAGGGCGATAAAGAGGGGTTTATAAAGGAGCACATCCTTGAAAATTTCTATGCCTTCGAACTTATGATGGCCCCTTATGCCGTGGGTCACTTGAAGATGTCTTTTCTTCTGGAAGAACTCGGTTACACACTCCGAAAAGATGACAGGTTTAAACTCTATCTGACAAGCTCGCTTGAGATGGAGGAGCTTGAGCAGACCAGTCTCCCCGGCATGGCCTCTCTATCCGAAGAATCCCGTTTGGCCGGGAAAGTCAAAAAAGAGCAGCCGATTCTGGTGATACTAGGAAATCCGCCTTATTCCGGTCATTCGGCAAACAAAGGGGAATGGATAGGACGGTTATTGAAGGAGGGTTACACACATCAAAACGGCATAAAAGATAACGGATATTACCGGGTGGACGGGAAACCGCTTGGAGAAAAAAATCCCAAATGGCTCCAGGACGATTATGTCAAATTTATCCGTTTCGGCCAGTGGAAGATAGATCAGGCCGGCGAAGGGGTCCTGGGATTTATTACAAATCACAGCTATCTGGACAATCCCACCTTCAGGGGGATGCGCCGGTCCCTGATGGACAGCTTTGATGAAATCTATCTGCTTGACCTGCACGGCAACAGTTTGAAAAAGGAAAAATGCCCGGATGGATCAAAGGATGAAAATGTATTTGATATCCGTCAGGGAACGGCCATTGCGTTATTCATCAAGAAAAAAGTTAAAAACAATAAGAAGGATAGTAAGATCCTTCATTCTGACATATGGGGGTTGAGAAAGGATAAATACGAATGGCTTTTAGATAAGGACATTGAAACAACAAAATGGCAAAAGATAACTCCCAAATCGGAATTTTATTTCTTTGTACCCAGAGATGAAAGACTACTTAAGCGGTATGAATGCTCACCGAAAATAACGGAAATATTTCCTCTTAATGGTGTCGGTATGACAACGGCCAGAGATCATTTTGTCATAGATACGGATAAAAACAGATTGATCAATAGAATTCGTCTCTTCAAGCATAGTAAATATTCTGACGATGAGCTTCATGAATTTTTCCAAATAAGGAAAAAGAAAGGTTGGGATATTAGAAAAGCATGGAATATGCTTCAAAATGTTTCTGATTTAGACTCTCTTACTATGCATGTTCTTTACCGCCCCTTTGATGCTAAGTGGATTTTCTATCATGATTCGGTTGTCTGGAGAACAGTAAAGAGAGTCATGCGACATATGATGCATGAGAATTTAGCTCTTTGTGTTGGACGGGCAGGACAGGTGGTCGGTGCCGAAAAACCGTGGAATATCGTTTTTTGTTCAAATTGGATTGAAGATATTAACTTATTCTACCGCGGGGGCAGTTCCAATTTCCCCCTCTACCTCTACCCCGACCCCGATCAAAAAGAACTTTTCAGCCATCTGGAAGAGTCGAAAGAAAGAAAACCAAATATCAGCGAAAAAATATTTTCTGCTTTATCTGAAACTTACAAAATAAAGCCGAATCCTGAAGATATTTTCTACTACATATACGCTGTTTTCTACTCTAATACTTACCGCATAAAATACGCTGAATTTCTTAAAACAGACTTTCCGAGAGTCCCTTTTACAAAAGACAAACGCCTTTTCAAAAAATTAGCCAAATATGGAAAGCATCTTGCTGATCTGCATCTTATACAATCACCCGAACTTGATTCCCCGGTCATAAAATTCCAGGGAACAGGAGACTTGAGGGTTGACAAGATCAAATATGACAAAAAGAGTGAATGCGTTTACATCAATAAGGATCACTATTTTGAAGGAATAGAAGAAAACGTGTGGCAATACCGGATCGGCGGCTATCAGGTTTGTGATAAATGGCTGAAGGACAGAAAAGGCAAGATTTTGTCTTTGGATGATGTTAAACATTACTGCAAGGTTGCAACAGCGATTAAGCATACGATTAACATTCAGAAAAGTATCGATGAAATATATGATGAAGCGGAAAAGGAATTAATAAGTTTTTAAAATTATCATTCTGGAATTGAACTTGAGGCACATAACAAACGTTGCAATCTTTACGGGTGATAGTGATATTATTTCGGCCATAGAAGCAGTTAAGGACGTTGCTATCTATCTAACAAGGTGTATTAGAAATGATACTCTAAAAGGTATAGGTAAAGCATTTGGGATCGATAAAAATAGTACTGTTGGCAGCGTTTTAGAAAGGGTAAAACGCGAGATGGGAAAGAATAAGAATATTAGTAAACGTGTTGAAAAATTGAAAGACATATTAGGTAAGAGCCAAGAGTAGATTTGACCCCTTTCTTTAATAATTGCGATTTGTTGAATTAATCGTGTTTTTGATGTATGTTCACTACAAATCAAATTTTCGTGATGATGGAACAAAAACACGCTGGATAGTTAATATCAATATTATACCTCTGAAGCACGATTTTTCCTTAGGAATCCTTACATGAAAAATGATCACGACAAGGAGTTCGTGCTATCGCTCTTGAAATCATACGGGTTCCAGGCTAGCTCGATCCAAGAGAAGACCGAACACAAGACACCAGATTTACGAGTTGCGATGCCTGAGGGTGACGTACTAATCGAGGTGAGATCGAAAGTGGATGATCAACAACTTCGTGATTTACTTATGTCTCCAAAAGGGACGCCTCTCTCTTACAATGTGTCTGCAATTAATACCGCCTTACGGAATGAATATCGGCAGATCCGTGACTTCCCAGACCGAGTTGACTCGAACTTTACGCTCATTTGGTTCATCACCCGTAAGATAGGGAGCGTCACAGTATTGGTGAAACCTGCTGCGCTGCTACTACTTTATGGGATCGAATCACTGGAAGGGGAAACGGTCGAGGGGAACTTCTTTGGCCCGACGAGTTGCTATTTCTTCCATGAGTCCTTCTTCTTCAAACGGAAAGACCTTGATGGTGTTGTGTTGCACGACGATCGGTCGGTTGAACTCTGTTTTAATCCTTTCTCGCCCCGACACAACGCCCTCAATGATACGGAGATTGTAGAGTTTTTTCGTGAACACTACTCGGTCTTGGATCCAAAGCAACTGGAGGCGGGGGGCAAATGTTTCATCGCCGACTGCGATGGTTCGCGACAGGACACGGATGGAATCATTCGATACCTTAAGAGCAAGTACGGTCTAGGTCGAATCATCATCAATAGGTTCTTATATTTCAACTTTCCGGTCGACTGAAGATCAGTATAACTGCATCGAGGCGGACGGGATAAAGGGTCGGCGCGAACTCTGAATAGCAATGGTGGTCGTCCAAGCTACGCAGGCCCGCTGCTCATGCAGGCCGTTAGGACGCAGGGAGACTGGTTGATGGAGCAATTTGTCAAATGGCTTCGTAGACTTACAGAGGCAGCTGTAGGTAGGGAGCTCGCCACCCTGATCTCTCAAATTCTTCGCGAGGCAATTGCTCTGGCAATTATCGAAGTGATTATCATTCTTTCTCTGGGTCTGAGTGGGTTCTTGACCGGAGCGCTTGGGGTTGGGAAAGACGAACTCCACTATTTCGTCGTCTTCGCACACGAGGCACTGATAGTATTGGGTCTCTTGGCTTTGGTGATCCGAGCGATTTTCCATTACTTACACTACATACTGGGTGATCATGACAACCATCATTCTTGACCGGAAATCGGCGTGGTTTCTGTCTCTCATTCACAATCCGCTTGGCTTCTACGCAGTAACCTTCATACTAGGAATACCGCTTTGGTATGTTCTGCGTACATACGTCGGATTGTCTGTATCTCTTACGTGCGGCGCCGTGGCGCCATTTGTGGTCGGCCTTGCGTGGCTCTCAATGCGTCCTAGGCGCTCCACCTAACCGCTTTTCCGCTGCCCTTCAAAGCAGCAGGTGAGTTCTACGTTCGGCATTAAAATCAGGGTGAAAATATGAAACAACTTAGAGAGTTTCTTTTTATAGATTACAAACGCGTTGAAGCGTATCATAATCAAATTTCCAGCCCCGTTATTTATGACAAGGTCCCAATATGGAAATCGGGGATATCGTTATTAGGCCCAAAAGCAGAAGCCGGGGCAGGGTCGCCTATGAGAAAGTAAGTCAAGAAAAAAGGATCATCTCCAGATTAGTTGATAAAAATAAGGGGAATATGTAGTGATT
>CAYRFN010000246.1:0-5410 GCA_964423495.1 uncultured Desulfobacteraceae bacterium | reverse complement strand
CTTGCAGTTGACGTCTCGTTTTTGAAAAGAGAGCCCCATGTCCTGCCTTTCTGTACCTGATCCATGGTTAACACCCAGGGGGTTTTTGATCCAGTCATAGGCGGGACGACTTTCTTAAAAGAGAGTCCCATGTCCTTCTAAATTCGAAGCCTTTTGAACGTTACCAATTTATTTTTTCAACGTATCATTTGGTTCATCTCAAATATGGGGAGCAATATTGAAATAACAATAAATCCTACAGTCAAACCCATGAGCAAAATCATGACCGGTTCCAACATAGAGGTTAAAGCAATTATCTGAGACTCTGTCTCTCTTTCGTAGATTTCTCCAACTTTGTTAAGCATATCCTCCAACTTCCCACTCTGCTCACCGGCAGATATCATTTGTACTGCAACAGGGGGAAACCAATGGTTTTGGGAAAGAGGGGTAGCGAAGCTCTCGCCAGATTCAATCTGCTCCACGGCATTATCGATTGCCTCAGCAACCAGAGTATTATTCATAATGTTCCGAACAATCGGGAGAGCAGACAAAAGGGGTACCCCATTTTGAAGTAGAGTGCCAAGAGTCCTTCCAAATCGTGCTATGGCAATTTTCATGTTGAGGGCCCCAAGAATAGGAATGCGGAGTTTCAATTCATCCCACATGTAACTTCCTCTCTGGGTTCTTGTAAATCTCTTTACCAATAAAGTAGCACCTCCCAAAACAAGCAGGACAAGCCACCAGAAAGACTTCAAAAAACTGCTTATACCAATCAGTGCCAAGGTAGGTAGAGGAAGTGTCTGATGCATATCGCTAAAGATCTTCATAATATTGGGTACAATAAAAGTGATCAGGAAAAAAAGGATTATAGTTCCGACAAAAAACATAAAAACCGGATAGGCCATTGCCGCCTTGAGGCGTGTTCTCAAGGCTTGTTGATGTTCGCTCAAATCAGATAAACGGTCCAATACCAAATCAAGAGTGCCTGAAGCCTCACCAGCCCTTATCATGTTAATATATATTTGTGAGAAGAATTTGGGGTGTTGGGATAAAGAAAAGGCCAGGCTATTTCCTTCATTTACAGATTCCTTGACCTGGGACAAAACTTTTTTGAGCAGCGGGTTTGTGATCTGTAATATTAATGCCTCTAAAGATGCAACGAGAGTTATCCCAGACCCCAATAAAATCGATAACTGTCGTGTAGTTGCAGAAAGCTCTCCAGGGCTGATGCGTCTAAAGAGTGTGCTAACAGAGGTTTGGCTAAAATGAATACCTGGAGATTTTGATGTGGCCTCTCTGACTTCTACAGGAAAGAGCCCTGAACCCCTCAATTTCTGCCGGGCTGCCACCGAACTGTCAGCGTCAATAATGCCATTCGCCTTCTTGCCTGACCTGTCAAGTGCCGTATATTCATAAACTGGCATAATATAACCCATATATAGGCTTTGTTTCTCATATAATAATTAGCATAGATTCATTCCTGAAGCAATGACTTGATAACGTTCAAGAGTTTTGGCATCTATTAAGGGCATGGGACTCTATTCCACCGACAAGTCGTGGGCTGCGGTTTCCCCCGCTGATAAGTCGTGAAAAGCACGGCGGCCTCCCGCCAGTCACTCAGAAAAGGTCTCAAAGCCACACTGCATATATTAGTGCCACGGGCGTGATGAGCCCGTGGGTATCTACTTAAATGCCAAAACTTTTAAATATTGTTAATGGCTTTGGATATCAGATTGGGTTTGCATTGACTTATCTGCAGCAATCCATTAGCGTCAATTACTTAATTAATAAAGAATTGATAACGTTCTAAGAATCAGGAAAAATCTGGTAATAATTACAATTTTAGCGTTTTTTAGGGATGTTAAGAATCAAGAATAAAGGCATATATTTTGTTATTGTAAGCATAGGATTTTTTTTATTGAGTATATCTCCGGTGCTCCCGGATCAGATCATTATTAAGAGCGATGACCTATTTGATTTTGCACGTAACTATATGGAAAGAGGTGAATACGACCGTGCAATAAGTGAATTTGATAAATTCATTCATTTTTTTCCCAAAGACCCACATGCTCCATCAGCTCGATACCTGCTTGGAATGTGCTATCTAAAAGATAGACGCCAAAAGGATGCCAGGAAAATCTTTTTTCATGTTGTCAAGTCAAATCCCGATACCCACCTTGCAGGCAAAGCCCTTCTTTTGATTGGTGAGTCTTATTATCAACAGGCTGCTTCAAAGGAGGCCGAATATTATTTTGAGCAGGTCATCAAAAAATATCCATTCCCAGACTTAAAGAATGCGGCACTTTATAGGCTTGGGTGGACAAAGATGCAGGCTGACAAATGGTTGGAGGCATCAGAGATCTTCAGCAAGGTGGAAAAAGAGAACCTATTCTATGACAGTGCCCAGATACTTGCCCAACAGAGCCTTGCAGGAGAAACATTGCCTTATAAGAACCCTATGTACGCTGGGTCTCTGGCAGCCATAGTCCCAGGTCTTGGACATGCCTATGTCTCGCGCTATAGGGATGCAATGGTGTCTTTTCTTATGAATGGGTTTTTCATATGGGCTGCAGTGGAATCTTTTAATAAAGACCTTAATGTCTTGGGTGGTATGCTAACATTCTTAGAGATTGGATGGTACACCGGTAATATTTATAGTGCTGTAAATGTTGCCCACAAGCACAACCGAAAGATACGAAATGATTTCAGAAACAGTTTGAAAGATAGGCTTGATCTTCATCTTTTTACAGCCAGAAAGGGTCAAGTTGGTTTGGCATTAACCTTTTCGTTTTAGATCCTTCTTATTTTCCATTGATCAGTCGAACCAGTATGGAATCGGAAAAATAGTCTATTATATTGAGACAACCATAATCTTGGTGAAGATTGAACATATTGTTTAGATCTAAGCCGAGGGCATTGCATAAGATGACCCTATTGACGCCACCGTGAGCCACAATTATGAAGTCATTGTCATTTTGCTCTTCTAAGATACGCTCAAAGCATTTTGTGATTCTCTCTGAAAATTGTCTAATGGATTCCCCTTCCCCAGGGGTATTATAGTGTAATAAGTCTATTTGCCGCTTTTTAATCTCTTCAGGAAATCGGGTTTTTATCTCTGACATGGTCAAACCCTCCCAGTCTCCGAAATACATCTCACGGAGTTCAGACAAGAAATATATAGGAACATCATGGTAACGGGCTATTTGCAGGGCACCTTTATAGGATCTTTTAAGGTCACTTGAGTAAATTGCCCTAATTTCAACGAGACTGAGACGCTCTGCCATTTTTTCCATCTGCAGGATACCGGTCTCGGTCATATCTACATCTGTATGACCATAAACTGGAAATTTTTCATAGCCGTTGATCTGACCATGCCTAATTAGATATACTCGGTTTATCCGTTTCATAGCGGCAGATCATAGATAGCCGGAATTTCATTGTCAACGTATTTGAAGTTTTAATCCGAATTTAAAAGGGTCCAAAATGTTTGGTAACGTTCAAAAGGTTTTGCAACTGGAAGGGCATGGGGCCCTCTTTTAAGAAACCGACTAGGCGGGAACTCCGACCTGAGCATTTCTGAAAACTAAGGTAGGCGGCGGACTTACTGGATTTATGCCCTATATCGTGCTCTGGGCATCAAGCACAATACCTTTCCAGGCCCGCCTCAGGCAGCAGGGACCTCAACTATCCAGCAATCAATTTTTCGGTTCTTAAAAGAGGGCCCCATGTCCTTCTATCAGACATAGGTTTTGGATCCAAAATTATGTAACTCACATTTAAGGAATCGAGATAATAAATTGGCCTGGTACAAACTGGATGTAAATACTTTAGAAGATTAATAAAATGTTATTATGAGATGTGAAGCGAAGAAGCAATTACTGCCAAGACCTATATGTCTAATCCTGGCAATTGAAACTCAGATAGTTATGCCAGTAAAGATAAAAAAATAAAAGGATATTCAGATTGTGTCGCGTCAGGACACGCTCGTCACCAAAAGATTGCCTCGTTATTACTTGCAATGACAGTATTGGTTACGTTTTTCATAGATCCTTGCGAAATTCAGGTTCAAGAAATGTGTTAGTATAGCCTTGTCGATTTTACAAATCGCCAGCTATGTGATATCGGTGAAAGTAAGGAAGGAGGAGTGCCTGCCTGGTCGGTTATTTAGAGAAAGTTTCTTGCCCTTTGGACTTAAAAACTAAGTTGATTCTTGATAAAAAATATTCTTTTTAAACTATCAGCAATAAACTAATGAGATAATAGCTAAGCAGGGAACATCTCATGACAACAAATCAAAAGAATTGTTTTGGTGATTTGGATAAGGTTTTTCCTATGGGAAAAGAAGGTTTGAGAGAAATTGTCCAGAGCTGCTTCGACTGCCATAAGAGGAAGGCATGTTTGCAGGCGGCATTGGACACAAAGCAGGGGCTTGAATTCAGGAATGAGCTTCTTGATCGTATCCCTGTCAGCGGACTTGTTGGACGATTTAAACGATGGTCTGAAAAGAAGGAACTTAACATGCTTATAAAACGAGAAAAAGGCAAGAAAGTATGATTATAGACCTGGTCTGTCCCTTTTGCAATTTTTCAAAAAAAATCCTGAAAGAAGAAATACCTTTGGGCACTAAACGTGTAACTTGCCCCCAGTGCCATCAGCAGTTTGAGTTTTATCCTATAGATCAGGACTTTGAATTCATCACAGAAGAAACTTCTTTTGGCGTAGATTATCAGGAAACTGATCAGAAATCCGAAAATGGGCTTCAGCGCCACGGTGCCGCCTGGGAGAATCGTTCCGAACTTGGCCTATGGCAAGGAATTTATCAAACAATAAAGGCAATTCTCTTCTCTCCTGAAATACTATTTGGCTCACTGACATTCAAAAGAGGAATCAGGGAACCGCTCGCTTTTGGTCTCCTGGTTGGTTCTATTGGAAGCATGTTTGGTTTTTTCTGGGAGTTTTTGATGCTTTCTGGAGGGATTTCCTCCTTTCTTCAATCAATATTTGGCCAGGTTGCAACGGGCCTAATTTTTTCTATCGTTATAGTAATTGTACCCATTTTCGTTACATTAACACTATTCCTTTATAGTGGTATCCTCCACCTATTGTTGCTCATTGTTAGAGGAGGGAAAAACGGGTATGAGGCCACTTTTAGGGTCGTATCTTACTCCCAGGCCGCTCATGTATGGAGCTTAATACCTTTTATTGGTGGTTTTATTGCCAGTATCTGGCAGCTTATCATTCAGATCATAGGACTGCGTATGATTCATGAAATATCTTATTTAAGGGTATTTGTTGCATTTCTTATACCGATGGCCTTTATCTTATTCCTGGCGATTGGGTTTTTGATCCTTCTATTTACAAACATTGCTTTTTAGTCAGTAATTTCCGGTTAAGTTTTTGCATAGGATGAATTTGGGAATTGTGAGTTGTA
>CAYRFN010000245.1:0-5432 GCA_964423495.1 uncultured Desulfobacteraceae bacterium | reverse complement strand
GTAGTATCAAAAAAGTCAACTAAATAATTACCTAACTATCGTTGTAGTACTAGGTAAATAGGTTCTTTTAAATAGAATTCTCTACCCTGTCCCACCATCATTAGAGCATCACCAAATCCTGATGGCGGGCGTATTGAATAAACAGATATCAACCCAATTATACCAATAATAAGTAAGATAATACCTTTTTTCATAAGTCCCTCCTTTAAAATTTAAAATTAACTAAAAATGGCTAACTGATATAGAAAGCTTAGCTTTATGCCTTATTCAAGCTTCGCACTGCAAATTAAGATATTTTTTAGGCACAGCCTAATAGAACAGAAAAAATTAAAAGTGAGACACAGAAACCATATAATTTACCTTTCTAAACTACATCCTTCTAGTTTCCACAAACCATCATCAGGGTCTAGATAGGCCTTTGCTTTTCCTTTATAAACTTTATTTAGATCTTCCAGCAGCTCCTCAGAATAAGGGAACTCTTTATTAAAGGTGTAGGAAAATGTGATCGCATAAAATTTTATTTTGACCCCCATCAGTTTACCTTCATACTCATTTTTATAATCAATAGATTTAAGGAGTCGAGTAGCTAATGCAATTTTTACTCCTCTAGATTGACTTGTAATAGCCTTCCAATGGTCTTTTTCATAGTAACAGATGTATGGATTCAGGGCAGAAGTGTATTTAAAACTACCAGTATTCTTATTTACTACCAAAAAACCATGTTTCTCTAAACATTTTCGTATTTCTGGTCTGATATGCCGAACTTCGGATTCATTCGTACCTTCAGATGTAATGTTTATATCCATCATTAGATCTAACGTTATAGGTTCTACTAAAAAACTTGAGTCCTCAAAAATAACTTTTCTTAAAGCCTTAGGAATCCTTTTAAATCCCTTGGCTTTTTTAAGGCGCTTTAAGGCCCTTTCCCTCCTTTCTTTCTCTTGTTTTGCTATTAGGACATTTATTTCTTGTTCCTGTTCTTTTAATTTTTCCCTTGTCGCAATAGCCTTCTTTTTTTCTTCAGCACGTTTTCTCTCTTTCTCTTTAGCAATACGTATTTCTAAAGGCTTATTGTTATACTCCCGCCAATTAAGCACATCTCCTTTGTAGTTACGAGCTTTTACTGACGCCTGCCTAAGTTGTTCTCCCGGGTAGCAGAGAGAAACCGAAATGTTCTCAAATGGGTTTTTCTTTGGACATCTTTCCTGTGCAAAATGTGCGGCATTTTCAAGTATTTGCATCGCCTTATTATGATCACTTAAATCTGTGTTCTTTGGAATATCAGCCTTAACGCTTCTAAAAGATCCTGATTTACTGCACTCTATTATATCAAAATAAATTTTATTTGGATCTCTAACATAGGCATTAAAACAATATGTATTGATAGATCCTTCTCGGCTAGGCCAATTACCTTCAGCCCCAAATTGAAATATTTCACCTTGTGAAAAGCTATGAGTTATTTTAACTGTCCTACCTTTTGAAACATCATATTTGTTAGCAATAGAGTTATTAGGGCGACCTTCCTTAGGTATTTGAACTCCTTCTGGAAACAAGTCAAATGAAGCGTCGCTTTCACCTTCACCCAAGGTTATTTCTAAGACAAGAGTACTACCATTTTTAAAATCACTAGTGTCAATATCGAATACTGTGTAGCTATGTTTGCCCGTACCCGGAGCGATCAAAACTCCTTCACCTTTACTAGAGGGATTTATTTTAGTTAAAACTATCTTTTTTCTTTCCTTCCTTTTTTCTTCAGCAAGCTTTCTCGCTATCTCTCTTTCCCTGGCCTTCTTTTTATCTTCAGCATGTAGTCTTGCTTTTTCTTCTTCAGCACGTAGTCTTGCTTTTTCTTTTTCAGCAAGCTTTCTGGCTATCTCTTTTTCATTGGCCTCTATAATTTGAGATATGGCAATAGTACCATTTAGAAATCCTTGTCCAAATTCCCTTTCCTTTATATAAGGGAAAATATTGTGAAATATTACACGTTTCATCATATTACTTGTTAGTATGTTTTTTATGTCATACCCCACCACAAATCGACAGGAGACTTTTAGTCCTTTAATGCTAAAAAAAATTAAGACCATTTTACCCTTTTGCTCTTTGCCTATGCCCCAGGCATTATAATGTTCTTTGATATATGTATCACAGTCTTTATCTTCTATAGTATCAACTGTTGCAATAATTATAGGTATGCCCGTTTTTTTTAAAACCTTTTGTGTCAAAACCTCTATCTTCTCTTCGTAATCCGGAGGGATGATATCAGCAAGGTCATTGATTGGTCCACGTGCTTTTGGGTATTTAGCATGGGTAATCTGCCGCTTTAGTACAAAAGAAACACTGATCGGCCTTGCCCCTGCCTGCGACTGTATAGCCAAAGTTATCTCATCCCCTAAGACATTCAAGGCCTTTACAATCTTTGCAATTGTCAGAAGATTGGTCAGTGTTTTCTTTGATACTTCAATTTTACAGGTACTAAAGGCCTTACGAAGCATATCTGTTTGTTTTTTGTCATCGAGCAAGGAAAAAAGTTTAAGAGAGGCATCGGCAATTTTGCCTGATTTGAGTGCTAATGCAGTTTTTTTTACTGAATCTATGTTTCTAACATTGTTCCAGAACTCTAAAAAGGCAACCGGATTGTCTAAATGTTCTATGCCAGGAATTGGCAGACTTGCCAAATATTTTACGATAGTCAAACTTGCCCCAATTTCATCAAACCGTGCTTCAGCATAAAAAGGGACTCCTGGTTTACTGTAAATTACATTGTATTTAATCTCTCCTTTAGGTGGCAGTATTCTACGCCCGGCTTTCCCGAAAGACTTTTCTTGCCAGTGGCTGGCAAGACATTCCACATTCTTTAGGATAACGCCCTTCTTAGATATGCCCGGGACTATCTCAAGCCATAGGTTGAGATTGTTCTTTATGCGAAGCGTGGTCTTCCATTCGCTAACACCCGTAACTTTTAGTGGTGCATAAGGAGTAAGGATCCCGGTTTCAGTGCCATCAAAAATTACAAGCATCTCTTGGGGTGCCTGTTGTGATGGTAATAAAGGCCCTGCCAAAATGATTATCAACACTATAACTGTTAATAGCAAAATGGTCGATTTTCCTATTTTCCTTCTCATTCAAAACCCCTCCCCCATTTTAGGAATTATTTATCATAATCAACTATAGTATAACCAAATCCAACTTCTCTGACACCAATTGTACGTTTCCACGGCACTTGCCCAGGGGGATTACTCCACTCATCAGACTTCACTGGCCAATTTGCTTCAGCAACCTTTAGTTTAATTGGTCTTTTTTGCCTACTGTAATAGACATCTATTATAATCATCGCATGGTATCCTTTGTGGTAGTATCCCATTCCTGGTCTTACTTCTTCAGAAGAAATTCTTCCCGATGCTTCCTTATAGTTTTTGGCTACACCACCTGACTTGTGAGCAATAGTCATAGCCCATTCCAAGCATTGTTTACGGATTCCCAAATATCTCAAAGTTGCTTCTTCATCCTTAGGTACTTTACCATTATAAACATAAATTATTCTCTCAACTAACATTCTTCTGTGAACGTTCCGGTAATTAGAATCAGAAAATTCCTTCAACATTTGATTGTAAATCTGACCTTCTGTATGATTCCTAAGTGTTGGATCTTTGCCTGTTTTCCATTTATGATAGATTGATATTGCATTTCTCATTCTTTCCCCATCACCATCTGAAATATCGGTTAACCACCCAAGACTATAACATGTTGACTGACCCGAAGATTTTCCCACAGAATCTTTAGCCAATTCTATAATTCTTTTTCTTATTTTAGTGTTTGCCCATTTATATCCCGTTACGCTACTCCAGCCCTCTCGGAAAGAAGTTTTAGGTGTTTTGCTTAAATCCTCAGATTCTTCGATATTATTAACTCCTAATTCTCCCCCACAATCACCAATCGGTTTTTGACAGGATTCATAACAATACTTCTCACACTCTTTACTACAATCTGGAGCTGTGTCTTCAGAAACCTTACTTAAGGGAATGGAACAACTTGTATTTTTAAGTATAATAGAAGCGTCATGACAATCATCGAATCGTTTTTTTAGCTTTTCAACTCCATTTATGATACCAAACATCTTTATAACTCTTTTGCCATACTCTGAACATGATGGTTCCCCTTCATATAAAACAGTATAAGCGCATCTGTAGTTCTTCAAAGGTGATAACCACCGTTGGTATATATCAATTGCAAATATTGCCAATTGGGATGAAAAAAGAAAAGAAATAACAAGAGTAGATATGAGTATTGCTCTCCACCGGAAGAAAACAGCAGATAGAAGACGGTTTATAGCTTGATAAATATCTGATACGATTTTAATCATCTCAGACTAAATTGTATATTATTTCAGGTCAGATCATTAAGATAGTACTTTAAATAAATTCTCAGTTAGACTATAGAGGGATGTGAGCGCCCTAATCAAATTTTTATTCAATTTCTTTGCAGAAATCCTTATATACATACCCTTTCAATCCATTAGTTTTTATGTAATAAAAATTTTCATGTTTATCAAGATAGTGCACTTTTTTCCCAGATGATAAGGTACCCAACTTAGATGATAGCACGTTGTGTTTGCTGAAAACATCTACAGAGCCGGTAGGTGAAACAATCAAGATATATTTTATTGCTTCATCTTGTTGCCTGGTTGGGATCTCTTTTTGGCTGTCCTCTTTTACTGTTTTAATCTGCTTTTCAGGCTCAGACTTTATTGCATCTTTAACAACAGGTTTATTTTCTGTAATATCTTGGGTGGTAGGTTTAGGTTCTGTGATCTCCTTGATAATTTTTTCGCTTTGTTCTGGAGAAGCTGTCTTTGTTGTTTTTTTCATAACCTGAGCAAACAGGGCCTCATGTGCCCAGCCTTCACGTCCATCAGAATATTTTACGTGATACCAATTGCCCTGCTTATCCAGGATACCGAGTTCATTCCCTCGACGAACAATAAAAAGTATCTTTGATTTGTTTGATGGTTTTGAGCGGATATTACCATGACTAACAGTAATCTTCAGAGTTTCGATTTCATCCAGGGGAGCGTATTGAGTTTTTTTTATTTTTTTTGGTTGGATTTGAGTAGATACAAATGACTTATTTATATACCCTGTTTTTCCCGAAGGTAATCTAACGTTGAACCATTCCCCGGATGTGCCTATTTTTACGAGCTTTGTTCCCTTTTTGAGAACAGTAATGATTTTACTATTCTCTGTAGGGTCTGTTCTAATGATGCAGTTTGTTATGTTCGTCAAATCCGATTCAGTTTGAGCTTGTACCTGAGCTTGATATTTTTCTCTTATTCCTGAAGCAATTGCATCTGCAAAGGTGCGATCAATATCATTCTGTTTATTTAATACCTGAATTTTGCACCGGAATCTAAAAAATACTTGAAAAACCACCTGGGA
>CAYRFN010000244.1:0-5440 GCA_964423495.1 uncultured Desulfobacteraceae bacterium | reverse complement strand
GAAATGCGAAGCGTTTCTCGTACGGTCAGCCCCGGGAAGGTATGATTGCGGGCCTGGAGCAGGCCTAGACCAAGGCAGGCACGTTCCCAGGATGGGAGAGTATGGATTGCTCGTCCATTAAGCTTTACCAAACCCTGCTTAATCGGAAGAACTCCGGCGACAGCTTCTAGCAGAGTGGTCTTGCCCCAACCATTAGGCGCCTGAAGCACAGCGAGTTGCCCTCGTTTGAGAGAAAAAGAAAGCCCATTGATACGACCATCTTTTTCCTTTTCGCCGATAACCAGGCGCCTTCCACGAAAAACGACCAGATCTTTCACCTCCAGAATCGAATCCTCTGGATTGCATTCTGAGGCCCCCAGTATTGAGAGTCTTGCTCCTCCCGTGAGGATCTGATTCATGTTCTCGTTGTCAGACCTAACATCCTCTCTAAAAAAACCGCTAATACCGTCGGTTGCATGCGCAATCTCACCACGAACTTTAACCGGGTTTTCTGCGGTCACCTTTCCGTTATTAAGGCTCCACACTTTGGTCGCAAGATCCAGCACCCGTTGTATGTTAAAAACGTGTTCCACGATGACAAGTGTAACATTTTCATCCTGAGCCAAGCTCTCCAGTAGATCCATCACTTCAGAAACCCCGAAAGCATCTAAGCCGGCCAGAGGTTCGTCGAGAAAAAGAATACGCGCCCCGGCCTGAACCGCGCGGGCTATGGCCACTCGTTTTGATTGCCCTAAGGAGATCATATCTGCCGAGGAGGTTTCCCGGCCTTCCAGGCCTAACCTTCGAAGTATGGTCTCTGAGGCGGCATTTATGTCCCGTTCCTGTCTCATCACTGAAAAGGGCCGCAGTAAAACCCAGCCGGGATTTTCCCCGAGTTGCCCGGGATGTGCCACAGATATATTGTCACGGAGCGTCTGTGTTGTAAAAAGCCTGATATCCTGCCATGTTCGACCTACGCGCTCGCCTGACACCCGCTCGGGTGTAAAATGATCAAAGGGATTCAGTCTTTGCCACAATCTTTTCTGAAAGCGAAACTCTTCTTTTTTTCCATTTGTAAAAAACTGAATGCACCCCGAATCCGGTTCAAGGTTGCCGGTTAATATGTTAAGCAAAGTTGTCTTTCCCGATCCATTGTCCCCACGGAGGAGAATAACCTCACCCTTGTAAAGCTTTAGAGAGACATGGTTCAATACAGTCTGACCTCCAAAGGCCTTTGTCAGGCCCTCAGTGGACAGAACCAGCTTGCCCGTACCCACATTATCCGAATATTTCGGAGTCTCTTGAAATATTTGACCATTAGGGAACATAAATCCTCATTCTACGCGGTACTCCCCGGCTATTCCCTGGGGCCTAAAATGCACCATAAGAATTAATAGCAAACCATATGCCAGAAGGCGTAAATTAGCGGCTACTCCATCGGGGATATGGGCAAATCGTAAAGCCTCCGGGATCGCCAGGAGCACGAGAGCGCCTACGATCGGCCCGCGGAAATTTCCAACCCCCCCTATGATCACCATGCAAAGCATCAGGATTGACTCATCAAGCGAAGCGGTGCTTGGGTCAATGTAGCTGACATAACCTGCGTATATTGCGCCTGCCAGGGAGGCCATACCGCAGGCAATGGCAAAAGCCTGGAGTTTCGCAACACGCACATGTTTACCAAGACCCCTGGTTGCAAGTTCATCATCCCTCATGGATTTAAGTAATCTGCACCAGGGTGAAGAGATCAGGCGCCAGGAAATAAAAATGCAAAAGCCTGTTACGGCAAGGGAGAGCCCTGCAATGTAACCAATAGTATCGAATCTGATACCTAGGATAGCAGGTTTTGGAATTCCAGAAAGACCCAGGGGGCCATTGGTCAAATTGGCCCACGTTATAGATTCAGCGCCCGGGCTCGACCAGTTATGGAAAACACTAAAAAGAAGCGCCTGCACGGCAAGGGATACCAGCACAAAAAAATCCCCTTTAAACCGCCATGAAGGTAGCGAGGTGGCCAGGCTTAAAAGAGCAGCGATTCCAAACCCCAATATTAAGGCAGGGAGGAACCCCAGTCCAAATTTGAGCGTGACTATAGCATATGTGTAGCTTCCAACCGCAAAATATGCTGCATGTGCCAGGGTCATCAGGCCGCAATAGCCCACAACAAGATTTAAGCTCAGGGCCACGATGACATATATGTCTAAATAGATGATCAGATGAATCAGGTAACTCATACCTCGGCCTCCAGCCTTCCTTTTCGAGCCATGATCCCGTTTGGTTGAAAGAAGAGAAATAGTGCAAGCAACAAGAAGGTCACTGCTTCCTGCCATCGGGCTGATAGAAACCAGACCACTTCAGCGCGAATTATTCCGAGAAGTATTCCACCTAGGACAGGCCCTATAAAGGATTCCCTGCCCCCGATAATTACTGCAACTACTGCCAAAAGCACAGCAATAAAGCCACCTTGAGGATCAAAACCAATATCAAAGGCGACCAGGAGAGAGCATATTGAGCAGAGCATGCCGGATACTCCGAAAATCAAGAGCCTAAGGCCACGAACATTGTATCCACGCAATGCGAATTCAACAGGATTGTCCGATAGTGCCCGCAATTGCAAACCAAGGTTTGTATATCGCAGCCAAAAGCAATATAGTGAAACCACTAATATGGACGCCACCCCGGAAATCGCCTGCGCACGGGTGATGGTAATGCTCCCTATCACAAAAACTTCGTCCACTCCCGTCCGCAGGACCCTGGTTTCATTACCCCATATCAATGCTATCACCTGGACAAGAATAATGTAGATACCGAGGGAAGAAACCAGTTGTGCCCCAGAAGATGCGCCTATAGCTTCAAGGCGGGCGTGGTTGAACAGCTCACATCCCAGCGAGAGCGCCACACCTGTTAGGATCCCGGCTGCTGCGGCAATGTGCCATGGGCACCCCCAATTCACAAAGGTCCATGTGATAAAAGGAACGGCGGCATAGACCCCTCCCATGGCAATATGGAAAATCCTTGTGGGGAGAAAGACTACCGAAAAGGCCAATGCCAGAATGGAGATTGTTAATCCAGTGATGATTCCATTCGCTATTATTTGCATAATTTTCCTGTCATAAAGTGAGCACGTGTAACAATCTTTTTAAGAGATTTCTCCGCAAGAAATATGCCAGATCCTGAAAAGGAATATACAACGAATCAGATCCAATCGCTGGCAAGCTGGAACAAAGATATAAAGCCCCAATAATCGTGCCGAATATATTCCTTTTTTCTGAAATGTTCCGTTTGCCTCATGGGCAACTGGCATATATAATGCATAAAGGTTCCTGAATGACAATCGTTTATTAGGCAGTTGAGCGATATCAAAAGGGTGAATTTATTTAAATTAACACAATAAGGATATATTTGTTTATATTTCTTCTTATTTAAGCCATATTGTTCAAAGAAAATGAAACTCAAAGGAAGAGACGACCTGATTTCGGCAGCCAATTTCGACGGCGATCTGGTTTATATAGGTATTTATACTTCAAGGATCTGTAACCAGGCATGCATTTACTGTTTTGAAAGCGCTGGTGAAAAGGCGTCCGGTGAAACAACACTTGACGAAAGAAAGCGGGTCATAGATGAGGCAAAGGAACTCGGTGCAAGAGCCCTTTTCATTGCAGGCGCAGGTGAGCCAACTCTAGATCCTATGTTAAAGCCTTTTCTGAGACATGCCTATGATCGTGGATTAACAACTTTGCTTTACACCAACGGAACGCTGATTAATCGAGATCTAGCGCACTTTATGTTCGAGCATGATGTCACCCCTGTAGTTAACTTGGAATCCTTGGATAAGAAAATACATAATGCATTAACAGGCAGAGATTGGGCGTATCAAAGGACAATGGAAGGAATTAGTAACTTATTAGCAACGGGATATGGCAAGGTTGAACTTGGATTAACTAGAATTGGAGCAGCCGCCTTATATACAAAACAGAACATGAGGGGCTTGGGGGAACTAAAAGATTGGTGCCAATCTAAAGGGATTCTGTTAATGGTTGACTGGCTGGCAATAAAAGGCAGAGTCTTGGCAAATGTGGAAGAAATAAAACCAAAGACAGAGGAAATTCTTTATTATAAAAACCTCCTCAATCTCACTGAAGAATGTGCTGGAAATGTAGCTTCAGGAGATTGCCTTTTTTGGCGATATGGATTGACAATAGACCATTTTGGATATGCACGCCCATGCCCAGAAAGAGATACTAAAGCCATTGGAAACATAAGGATTAAAAGTCTCAGAGAACTCAACCGCATTAAAAAGCAATTATTCCCCAAAAAGGCTGGGTGCTATACATGTGTTTTTAAGGATAAAGCTTACAGGTGATTTAAGCAACGTGTAAAAAGCCGAGCCCTATTTCTTCCTCCAGATGTAAAATGAAGGCATAAGGTATATTGTGATGAAGGTCCTCTTAATTTATCCGAGGGGCAAATACGAGGATGTATCCCCGACTCTGGCCAACCACTCTGAACCACTGGGTCTATGTTATGTCGGCGCTCATGCGAAAAGACATGGCCATGATGTAAAAATTATCCAGCAAATAGGTCAGTCTAATGAAGACATCGTTAGTATTGCCGAGAATTACCGGCCGGAAGTCGCTGGTTTTTCATGCATGACTTATAATTTCTTGAATGGGCTACAGCTTGCGGAACAGATCGCACAAGGTACAGGGGCGAAAATTGTCTTTGGCGGGTATCACGTAACAGCCAATCCCTTGGCTATTCAGAATGATTTTATTGATTACATTGTAAAGGGTGAAGGAGATCGGGTATTTTCCCAGCTTCTGGATGCATTGCAGCACCATGCAAGCATCGCTCAATTAAAGTCAATTAAGGGTCTCGTTTACAAAGACAATTCTTCTGTTATTGATACTGGCATGCCCTCTCGAATAGATGATTTGGACAGCCTGCCGCTTCCTCTTAGAGAAGGGCTTCCTTTAGGTGAATCATTTTATACCCGCCAAACTCTTTCCTATCCAGCTCCATCCCAACAGAGAAGGGCTTCAATAAGTTCATCGAGAGGCTGCCGGCATAATTGTAGCTTCTGTAATTCACCGCGTCACTGGGGAAAAAGCTGGATAGGTAGAAGCCCAAAAAATATTGTGGATGAGGCTCAATTCCTCGTTGAGCAATATATGATCAATTACATTGAGTTCACTGACGAGAATTTTACTGAAGACAGGAACAGGGTGATTAACATATGCAAAAAAATGAATGAAAGGAATATTAATGTAAACTGGTACTGCCAGTGTAGAGTTTCAGATTTGCTGACTCATAGTGGAAAAGTAGATGTCGAATTACTTTCGATTATCAGAGATGCAGGGTGCTTCGAAATAGAATACGGCGTTGAATCGGGTGTTGAAGACACTCTTCAAAATATCGGCAAGGGTGTTACCCTTGATCAAACGAAAGCAGTGATAGAGGC
>CAYRFN010000243.1:0-5483 GCA_964423495.1 uncultured Desulfobacteraceae bacterium | reverse complement strand
CCTTTCTGTACCTGATCCATGGTTAACACCGAGGGGCTTTCGATCCAGTCATAGGCGGGACGACTTTCTTAAAAGAGAGTTCCATGTCCTTATAAATGCGAAGCCTTTTGAACGTTACCAAGTTTTTTGAAATAAAGTAATGGAACGGCAGCTCAGCTCTGAAATTTACTAAAGCATAGGGAGACCTATCTCCCTATGCCACTATCGCTAATGATTTTTTAAAACATATTAGTGTTTTATTAAGCCGGGTAAAAACAGGCTTAAGGCAGGCCAATAGGTAATAAGTATTAGGACTAAAATTAGGAGAAGCAAAAATGGTAGGGTTGCTTTATAAATGCGTGCTATCGGCCGATCAAACCTTGAACTCGCAATAAATAGATTTAGGCCTACTGGTGGAGTATTATACCCGATCCCCAGATTGGCAAGGAAAACCACACCCAAATGGATAGGATCAATACCAAATTGCATAGCAAGTGGTACGATCAGGGGAACCACAACCAGAATCGCACTGAAAATATCCATCATACAGCCTACTAAAATCAAGAAAAAATTCAGAACGAGCAGAAATCCTATCTTTGTTTCAATCATGACTTTCATAAAATTCAATATTTTCATAGGGATAAAGGCGTCAACAAGATAATTTGTAAAGCTCAATGCAGCCCCAAGAATAATCATGATAGCCCCGACCATCTTCATACTTTCCTTCATTATTATTGGTAGATCTTTAGTCAGGCTAAGCTCTTGAAATATTAAAATTTTTACAATAAGAACGTATACAACTATGAGTGCAGCAGCCTCTGTGGCTGTGCTTAAACCTGAGTATATCCCTATAATTATGAAAAAGGGGATGGGAAGCTCCCATGCAGCCCCTTTAAGGGCTAAAAGGAATTCATGAACCGAGAAACTTGATTTTTCGAGCTTCCACTTTTTGCCCATGTACACTGAATATAGACAGAGAATTCCCACTATCAAAATGCCCGGCAAGAGACCAGCCAAAAAAAGTTTTTCAATACTTGTTCCTGAAACAAACCCATATAAAATAATTGGAATGCTTGGTGGAAAATGGAGCCCCAGGCTGCCTGAAGTGGTCATAAGACCAAGTGAAAAATCCTCCTCATACTTTTCGGAGATAAGGGCAGGGAAAAGTAGTCCACCAAGGGCAATAATGGTTACGCCTGTAGCCCCAGTAATGGCAGTGAAAAAGGCGCATGATACCAGCGCAACAACCCCAAGGCCTCCGGGAAGCCATCCAAAAACGCTTTTTGAAAATTTGATCAATCGGGCTGGTGTTCCACCCTGTGACAGCAAGTATCCTGCAAAAGTAAAGAGAGGAATAGCTAATAATATAGGAGCATTGGCCAGGCGGAAGATTTCAATTGGGATGGCGCCGAATTCAACCTGGCTCACATAAAGACCCAGCATTGCTGCCGCCAAGATCCCTATAAAAAGAGGAAGCCCTAAAATGACCAAGATAATGAGTACAATGATCATTGCGGGAATCATTTCTTAATTTCCCTAAAAATTTCAAAACTTTGATCAATTACTTTGATTATAAAACGGAAAAGGATAAAGGCAAATCCTAAAGGAAGGATCAATTGCCCAATCCAGTTAGGAAGATAGCCAAACATCTTCCCTCCAAACTCCATCTCCAGTTTGACATAACCAATGCAGACCTTAAGCATAATGGCCGATATTAAGATGCAGACTATAGATAGAGCAAGTTCACGTACAGAATGAAATTTTTGTGGTAGTAGGCCGGAGAATAGATCAATCTTGATATGTTTGTTTTCTCTGGTTAAAAGTGAAGCCCCGATAAAGGCCAACCACAAAATCAGCAACCTGACTAAAGGCTCAGACCAGTCCAAATGGCCGATCAAGGTATTAGCCCACTGAAAATGACCTTGGGTATAAAGCCCCCTAAAAAATACCTGAATAAAGGTAAGGAGAACAATCAACCATAGAAATGTGATAATTAGCCATCCCTCAAGCCTTGCAAGAGTTTTATCCAACCATTTCAGTATATTCATAGTAATTCTTAATGGAGTCTTTTAAGGATCCTATAAACCTGTTCAAGGATTTCCTTTGGATAGATCTTGCCAGTTAGCTTGCGAGCAACCTGTTTATGGATGTTGTAGAATTCATTTAGGCTCGACCCAGAAGGCACAGGAATTATAGTCATCCCACTATCCAGAATTAGCTGGAAAGCTTCTTTGTTTTGATCTCTCAATGTCAATGTAAGTTCAGCCATGGTCTTGTCAAAAGCGTTAAGGAGTAATTTTGAGAGATCTTGAGGTAATTTGTTAAAATATTTGGAAGAAATAAGAATTGCTCCGGTCGAGTGGGCAAGTGGCAGCATCATCATATAACTCATCGAAGTATACCACTGAAGCGCGATGGCGCCCAAGGGAGGAGCATATACCGTGTTTATCATACCTGTATTAAGAGCAGTATTCACATCTGTAATGGCGAGTGGTATGGGGTTGATTCCCATAGTGGAGAATGTCTCTTTTGCGATTGGATCGCCCGACCAGGTCCACACCTTAAGCCTTTGAAGATCCTCGACTTTTCTTATCGGCATATTCGAAAAGAGATATGCGTTACCTACCTCTGCCCAAGCTATGAGCTCAAAACCTCTTTTTCGGAATTCCTTGGCAAAGAATGGGCGCAGTTCCCTGTGAACCAGATCTATCTCACTGTCATTACGGAATAAAAATGGGAGATCAAGCACCCTTACCATAGGGAGAATCTGACCAAACCCCACTCCAGTAAACGCAGCACAATGGATCTGGCCGATCCTAATCTTTCTCAAGACATCAACTTCATCTCCGGCAATTCCACCTGCATATATCCGGAGCCCGAGCATTCCATCGCTTTTTGCCCTGATTTCTTTATCAAGCCTCCTTAGATGCTTTATCCAGGTTGATCCTTCGGGTGCCACAGTGGCAAACTTTATCAAGTATTGTGACCTTGCAACAGCATAATCAGTTCGGATCAGTTGGTAGAATAACAATAGTCCAAATAAAGAAAGTAACAGAATAATCGATCGTTGGCTTATCAAGGGTATCTCCTAAAAAAAGAGCTCCTCCGACATCTTCATCAAACGTTTTGTCTTTTGCTTCATTTCAGTATTAATAAGGCAAACTTCTTTCAATTCATAAGGGTCTTTGCTGTCAACATCCTTAATTAACTTAAAAAATAATTCTTTGTCCTGGATTCTTACGGCATAATACTTAGCAAAATAGTACTGAGTCAGGAAAAATTTTCCACTATTTAAATTAATTGCCTTTTCAAAGTATTCTCTTGCCTTTTCCTTATTGCCACCTAAGGAGGCGGGCTTTGATGAAAGGATAGAGCCAATCAATACATATGGCGTACCGAAAAAATAGTCTGGATTTATCTCTAAAACTCTTTCCAGACACGCTTGGGCAACCCCTAATTGTACAAGGGCAGTTGGTTTATCAAGGTTAAGGTTTATCCATAAATTCCATGATACGGTAGTCCAGAAAAGGGCCTGAAGATCTCTCTTATCAATATTCATCAACTTATCAATAACATTATCTCTTTTTGGGCCGTTGTCTTCTGATATGGTCGTCATTATGCCAAGAGCCTTAAGCCCATAATTCCTCGCCCTGAGATAGAGTTTTGACGCCCTCTCCGGATCCTCTTCTTCAATGAATAGCATAGTGTAACCTGAAAATCCCATACAAAGGGCAGTCAAAAGCTGCTTGTTCTTGGGGTCATTCCTAAGAAGACCTTCCATGAGTTTAAGATCAGTCGGCATTGATAGTTTAGCTATTTCCGTATCGCATTCTTCAAAAAGGACATGGGTGAAATTTGGTATCAGAGATGGTGATAATTGCAGCGCAAGTTTGACGCATCCTGTTATAAAAAAAATGAATACGAACATGACTATCAATATTCTGATGATTTTTTTCATGAGCCTATAGTTAACCGCCTCTTTAAAACCAATGACTAATGATTGATGATTTCTTTTGTTTAGTATAAGATCATAGAATCTTTTACGTCTGGAGGTTTGTCCAGGCATTTTTTCGCCAGGAATTGCGCCCCGGAACCATTTTCCATATTCAATACCTGAAGATAGAATTTTTTTGCTTCTTCCCTATTACCTTCCAAATCATAACTCATCCCTATTTTTACTATTGGCCATGCAATCATTAACGGATCGCTCTCAGGATCTTTTTTTATTAAAATCTCCCTTAATCTTGATCGGGCCTCGGCATAGCGTCCATGAAAAAGGTGGCAAATTGATTCCAAATAAAGAGCGCGCCTATTCCATAAAGATGTTTTTTCAGGTGAAGATGCTCGCAAACTCCTTTGGCGTAAGTCATCGATTGTATTCCTATATTTAAGGTCCATATTCAGGCAGATATAACTTATGCCCTTGAGTATGTTAAAACGCGGGTTTTGGTCATATTTTTTTGCAAGATACTCAGCCAGAGGCAGGGCCTTTAAAAAGTCTTTTTCAGGAAAAAGATAGATGTGAAGAAGCATGCTTTTTGCTTCTATTCCTGAGTAGATCGCCTCTCCAGCAGCAATATTTAGCTTTTTTAGACCTTCATCCTTATCTCCTTTATGTAGGAGCAAATAAGTTAAGAATTTCAAGAGACCGGGTAGCCGGGCTGTATAGTAATCAAAAGTGCCAAGGCCTAATAATACATCCCGGTTTTTGGGGTCCATATTCAAGCAGGTTTTCAGGGCTTCAACAGCATTAGCTGCAGAAAAAAAGGAAGAAAGCCATTCACCTTGCATAAGTTCGAAGCGTCCTTTGAATCCCAAGGCCCCGCCCAAGTAAAAGAAGTCAAAATTATCTGCAATATTGTTCTCAATACGGCTATTAGCAATACGAATTGTGGTATCAATCCGTTCTTTATATTCCTTTACAATCTCTGGGGACCAGAAACCGTGGGCCAATCTTGACCAGGTGACCATTGCAGAATAAAAATAGCCGATCGGTCTATGCGGGAATTCTGTAATGACCTTTTCAAAGATCTTCTCTGCATCAGTGAATTTAAGATTATACACCAAATGTATTCCTTTGATAACATCATTATTGATTTTAACATGCTGATAATCTGATGAATCCGGGCTTTTAAGGCTCCAGGTATTCAGAGTTAAATCAAATAACAAGACTATGGTTGTAATCAGTGAAAAACATGATAGCAATATGTACCTTCTAATGTGGTCTCGTCTTTTCACAGAAGAATCCATCTGTTAATTTCGAGGTAGGCTCAGTCCGTCCAGGATTATTGACCGTAACTGCCGTATAGAAATGATTCACTTAATTATAAAGATAATTCAGTGAATCATTTGAATGCGCGATATGAATCGTTTGATGTGTCAAATTACATGAAATCTCCAATTTAGGCAAGGGTGAATCTTGAAATGTTTTTTTTAGTAGTTATCTTAATAGGATCATCTCCAGATTAGTTGATAAAAATAAGGGGAATATGTAGTGATTTCAA
>CAYRFN010000242.1:0-5540 GCA_964423495.1 uncultured Desulfobacteraceae bacterium | reverse complement strand
CCTCCACGAGAAAGGATTATTGATTTTAATCAAGGTTTGGATGCTTCTTTCCTTAACGAAGAGAACATGAAACTTCTAGCAAAGCTGAACATAAAGCCAATGAGAATAGCGTTTGACCGTATTGGTGAAAAGGCTGAGTACCTTAGAACGCTTAAACTTGCGAAGAAACATGGAGTCAAAATATTTTCTAATTACATGCTATATAACTATAATGACACTCCAAAGGATCTGTACGAGAGACTAATTGTAAATATTAACCTTAATAAGCTCTGGAGGAACAAGGAAGGAAAACCAACAGCTTCTGTCTATAGCTACCCAATGCGCTTTGCACCAATCGATAATACCGATTTACCGACTGCTATTAGTCAAGAAAATGGCATGTGTGTGCCGACTAAGCCGAAAGATGACCAAGATGGTATTTACAATGGCATATTCTGGACAAAACGTTTTATACGAAATATAGAGATAATGAAAGGGGCGGCTTATGGCTCGATTTCACCAACGCCTAGCTTAGCAAGACGAACGTTAGGGAAGACCTTCAAAGAATTTGTAACCAACCTCTATATGCCAGAAGAGCTGTTAAGATACAGAAACAAGTATGAACAAAAGGTCTACAAATTGGAACCTGAGCGGAAACCTGGTACGGGCGAGACGGAGAGATTTCGAGAGTTTGTATCCAAACTCATAAAAAAGAAGGGTAATAGATTCACGACTTTTCACAACATTGTGTCAAAAAATAGTAAAAATGCAATTAGACAATTCCTGCTTAGTTGTGAAGATGACGAATTGAAAGAATGGCTTGCTTACTATCTGTTTTGAAGGTGAAGCGAAAGTTCGTCCCAATCTGACGAAGTGTGATCCAACAAATCTGACAATTGGTATTTGATAGCTCTCTTCTCCGCCCGTATAGTAGTATATGGCAGGGTGATCACTATATGTGGGAGAGGGGGTAAATTTGATGGGAAATAATCAAAGCGAAGCCAGTTGGGAAGGGTTGAAAGAATACCTGAAAAACCAGATATTGAAAGTCAAAGACCGACAAAGTATGGCGGATGAACAATTAGTGATCATTGATAAAATGATACTGGAACCTTTGGAAAGAACCGATAGGGAACCTTTGGCGTTATTAGGGGCTCTCTTTACAGCATTCCTAATGTTGGGATGGCTAAAGCTTGGCTTTCTCCCTTCGCAATTCGAACCTTTGTGTCATGAACCTGGATTAGAATTGACTGCTACGTTTTTCAGAATGTTCCCCACATCAAAGGCTAGCGGTGCCCCATCACCAAGCGGTGTGTCGCAGTTCTGGGACGGCATTATTTGCAATGAGATGTACAATTGGGATGGCGCCAACAACGCATTTTACCTTTGTCTGAGCGACCCTTCTCTGGCACCATGGATGCGGGTGACTGCTCTGCAACTTAAAGCCTGGCATCATGTCCGCCTACAAGAATACGAGATAGCTCGCGAGACCCTTCAGGAATTAAGAGATAACCTAGGGGTAAGCAAGCCCAAAGTCGATTATCTGGCGGGCTACATAAAGGCATTAGAAGACAGCGGGCGCGGTTCACTTCATTATGAACTATATCACGATGAACTGTTCGTGATGATGCCGGAAGCGAGGCCTGGCGAGCTTCAATTCCCACCGCAGGAAGCAACAAGAGCTGGCGCACTTGCTGAGAGTGTCTCACTTGCAGAATCAACAATAGAATCTTTGAAGCTTGCTATCACCGAGAGAATTGAGCCCCGACTGATGTTAGCCATCTGGCAGATAAAAGAAGAGATAATAAAGAGTATACCAACTACGCACACCTTGGAAGAAGTCACCCAAAGGTTACGGACCGAATATGGTGAATGGGTGAACAATCTCGCCAACCCAGGAGCTTTGACAAATGCTGAGTTTCTCTACGAAGCTTTAAAAGCAAAGTCTTGGGGTGGTGTGATTACCGAATACGCCAACTCAGTCGAAGCTGAGATCAAGGCAAAGTTACTACCGAGGCTAGGAGACTTGCTGAAAAGTAAAGGAGTTACGTTGGAGAACATTCTGTCAAGCAGGATAGAGCGCGGTGGGACTAGTCTTGGTTATGCTGAAGCTGTTCTGAAAAGAATCGCCGAAAATCAGTTTCTAGTCGGCTTACTGTCGGCCTTGCCAGAAGATACCGTCGCTTTTTTACTCTATGAATTGCCGAATTCGTCAGCAAAATTGAGAGAACTACGCAATCCTCCAGCACACGGTGACGCTATGACTGCTAGTCAAGCTAAAGAAATGCGAAAACTTGTACTGGGAACTCCTGAAAAGCCCGGCCTGCTAAAGCGCTTGAATGAAATTGACATTCCCCATACGGAATAGATGGAAGTGGTTTCGCCAATTCAAACATGATAGTTGCTGTCCTTTATGACTACACATTTCTCGGGATTGTTCATTTTCGCTGGTGTACTCATGATGGGTCTTGACAGTAACACATTAAGGAAATATACTATGATGTTTAAATCAACCGTAAATTTCGCTGAATGGGTGACCAAACACGTACCAAAGATATACGAGAGTTAGGTAACACAAACCTCCGGTTTCCGGATGGAAAGGAGGTGAAGATGGAAAAGTAGGGCACCGGAACTTACTGCGTAAAGCACCGGCCGATTCCCAGATATTTTAACAATAATATATGGGTGCTAAAAATGTATGTAAAACAGAACAAGGCATTGGTGCGCAAATCCCCGATTAGCAGTAAAAGGAGGAAACCCAAAATGCCGAAGTTCATGATCGAAGAGGTCCTGGCGAATCAGGCTTATTCAGGTATGCTGGAGAGACCGGAGGACCGCGGCGAAGTACTTAAACCTGTTTTCGAAGCGGCGGGCTGCAAGTTGGAGCAATACTACGTTTCTGCTGTTGAAAACAAGACCTATCTGATCGTTGAATCTCCTAACCTTGATAATGTTTACGCGGTTGGGGCCTTGTTCATGGCAAAGGGAGCAGCATCATCTATCAAATATATACCGCTGATGACTCTCCCCGAAGCGGTAGAAATATGTAAGAAGGCGGCTAGCCTTGACTACCGACCTCCCGGTCGGTGATATGTAAAACGAGGAATAGAAAACGCGAAATAACACCTAAGGAACTTGAGACAATGCCTACTTATGTTGCTCTGTACAAATTGACAGACCAGGGAATTAAGGATATAAAGGATGCCCCACACAGGATTGAAGAGGGCATCAAAGGGTTCGAGGCAATGGGAGGTAAAGTATTGTGCTTCTACCCGGTCATGGGAGAATACGATTATGTATCCATTGGCGAAGCCCCCAATGATGAGGTGGCCATGACATTCATGCTAATGCTAGGAGCTGGCGGCAAGGTCAGGACGACCACGCTCAAGGCTTTTTCCAGGGAAGAGTTCGCCAATATGGTTAAGAAGCTGCCTTAGTCACTCGTCCAAGTCAAACGGCAGCTAATTTCCGGGAGGTTTATCATGCCGAAATCAGAAGGATCGGTAATTATCAACGCGCCTGTGGAGAAGGTGTTTGATGCCGCGGCAGACCCCAAGATAATAGAGCAAATATCTTCTGGCAAATTGGTTAATACAATGGGCAACAATGGTGAATTGGGGAGTTACTCCGACTGGGAATATTTGAAACTCCGTTCAAGAACAACTGTTTCGGAAGTAAATAAGCCACACAAATTGGTCCAGGAGATGACCGGCGCTATGTCAGGCAAATGGATCTGGAATCTTGAACAAGATGGTCAGGATGTCAGAGTTGATTTCTGCATAGAATACAATATTCCCGGTGGGATTTTTGGAAAAATCGCCGATAGGCTATTCCTGGCGAGGACTAACCGGAAGAACATGGAGAAATCGATGTACGGGCTCAAAGCATACTTTGAGAAGTAAATAAAGAAAACGTACTTCAATCGGTTTTCGGCTCCCGGAGTTGCCGGTGCCAGTTTACCCACTGGTTCGGATAAAGTACAACAGACAAGGGAACGCCGACCTTGGAAAATCCTTACCTCAGATGAAACGACCACACGATAAACTACATTCGGTCTAAAGATCGCAATTTTATACTCAATATGTCGGCATTGAAATACTCACTCTCTTGTGGGTGGTTAAACAATCTAGCGCTTTGTTGATTTATCCGGCTGATGTAAAGCGACACGACCAAGGTTAATTAGCTTCAATGCTTTAACGCTTGTTAAGCAGATACTGTCTTGTAGCTATGACGGTGATGATTGCTAGTGCTAGAATGAAGTACGGCGCCAGGACAGTGACTTTGCTGACAGGGTAGACCTCCCCACCGACCACCGGCGGTTCACTTATCAGTTCACAATAATTACTGTAGATTCTATAGTTGCTGCCGTCGGACTGCCACCAGACGGCAACGGCACTAGAGCCGGACATGGCTACCTGCGGGTCGTATCCATAATACCCGGCATTGTCCTCTATGAGCTGTTCGCTGCTCCAGTTAACTCCGCCATCGGAGGAGTAGTTGCTGTAGATTCTAGCATAGGCGCCTTGGATCCGTTCCCATACGGCGACGGCATTGGTACCGGACACGGCCACCTGAGGCCTCCATACATAATGCCCGCTACTGCCGATAGGCTGGTCGCTGTTCCAGCTGGCTCCACTGTCGGAAGAATAGTTACTGTAGATTCTATTATATTCGCTGCTGTCATATTGCATCCAAACGGCGACGGCATTGGAGCCGGATATGGCTACCTGCGGGTCTTCTCCTTCATACCCGGCATTGTCCTCTATGAGCTGGTCACTGTCCCAGGTAGCTCCGCTGTCAGCGGAGTGACTGCTGTATATTCTATTAGTGTTGCTGTTATCCCATTGCCGCCAGACAGCGACTGCATTTGAGCCGGACATGGCCACCTGCGGGGTGTATCCATTATGCCCAGCATCGTTGATGGGTTGGTCGCTGCCCCAAGTAGCCTGGGCTAAAGCCGCCAAAGGGGACATCAAAAGGGTGATGGCCAGCACCATACTAATGGCAATAAGCCTCTTATTAAACCTGTTTATATACTTCATAACGATTCACCAAATGAAGGCATCGCGGCAATAGCCAGCAAACCAAACAAGTATCATATTATATTATTCTTTTAAAACATAATACTTCAGATATGACTTATCAACCACTCATTGGACTATTTTGCCCCTTGTGTTTTCGCCTACCGTTACGTCAAAAGTAGGATATTGGTGCCGAAGGAAAGGAAGTAATGACAGGGAAGATAAATTGAACTAAGAATGAGCTAAAAAAGAGCCTGACAAATTCAGGGCTTTTCATTCGTATTTCCCGATCTTCATTCGAAAAAATAATGAGGATTGAATATCGATGACAGTTGGAAAAGCTGCGACAATCAACACTTAAATACTTAACAAGCGAGTCAGTAACCTGCACCTTGATTAACATTTGCTTGAGTTGTGACCTTCCAAGAAGATTGTTCAATCCTCGGTGATTTGATAATTCCCACGATGATCCCCTTGTGAAATTGCGGATACATAGGATATCATTTGCTCATAAGAGTTGATATGAGCAAGAAGGCATAT
>CAYRFN010000241.1:0-5596 GCA_964423495.1 uncultured Desulfobacteraceae bacterium | reverse complement strand
CTTTTGACTTTAATTAATGTCATGTTTTTGTTTTTTTCGTAACAGTCTCTATTAATAAAAATTAACAAAAACATCTTTTGCCATGTGAAAAAATGCATAGATGGAGGTAATTAATATGGGAGAGTCAACACCACTATCCCCTGAAACCTTAACAGCTGTTGAAATCTTTGAAAGCATAAGTGCAACACATAAGAATCAAGCATTAGAAATGCTAAGAAATTTTGCACAAGAGCTTCGCAGTGAACAAAATTGGGGACAATTATATTCAAATCATCCCGGACCGATGAAGAAAATGGCAGCTCAGGCACTTAAGGAACACAGGGAAGGAAAAAGCCGAAGAATGTAATGAATTCATTCACTGTAAAATCATATTGGAAATCATATGAAGAATTACCAGCGAATCTCCAGCAAAAGGCAAATGCGAAATTTGAACTTTGGAAAGAGAACCCCTTTCATCCTTCTCTAAACTTTAAATGTATAAACTCGGAAGAAAATATTTGGTCGGTAAGGATAAGTATGGACTACAGCGCTCTTGCGATCAGGGAAGGGAATTCTGTTATTTGGTATTGGATTGGTGACCATAATAAATACCAACAATTATTGAAAACACTGTAAAGCAGTTTTTTCCTGTTAGGCTTAACACTGTAAAGGCTGCCAATACCCAAAATTGAAATTTACGGCAGTAACAGTGAAGAGTATTTACCCTAACGTTGCATAAACAACACGGTTAACATTATAAAAAACCTTTATATTTCAAGCCTTCCTCTCATTTTCATATACTTTGCAGAACATCACCATTTGTGCATTCGAGCAAAGCCTTCCAAATCACCGTGTTGTTTACCCTTCGGGAAAGCCGATAGCACCGCATCTCCTTTGTTGTCAAGGGTTCGCAGTATATTAATACGGCTTCACCCTTGACGCCTCAGATCTGCGGTACCCTCTACTTTTGCAACATTAGGGTTTACTTAAGGCTTGCTCACCTTAAGAAACAAAAAAGAAATGAATTAGACCTCCCACTAAATTCATATTGAGCTTGCAAAGCCCTGGAAAAGGCGAGGTAAAAGATAACTATGAGTTTAATCTCAGTCAACCGTCAACTGTAAACCGCCAACCGTGAACTGTTAACCGTAAACCGTTAACAAAGTTATACTCTCTATGCTCTCTGTGCATCGAGCATCGGGCCCTGAGGTTATAACCACGGAGGGCGAAGTGGGTGAGAGATTAATCTTTTTTCTTCTTTTGCTTTTGTCTTTGTTCCTTGCTTTATTACACACAATAGTAGTTCTCTGCGCCCTCTGCGTGAGATGAATCGTTTTTGTTTTTCAATCTCATTCAGTTACTGATTTACCAATGGACGTCCCCCTCTCCACTTTAATCTCCCTCAAACGTTGCTCTATTAATAAATTCACTAGACTTTCGATGCTCAAACCACGAATACGCGCGACCATTTGCACCCTGGCTAACAAATCTCGATCTACTGACACCAAGTACCGACGACGCACGTGACTTAAGATTTCAAATTCTGCAGGCTCTGTCTGGTCCCAGTAGTCTGATAAACTATGGGTGTCCCAGAACTCTGCCATTTCGTCATAACTTTTGAACTCAGGAATATGTTTATTTTTGCTCATATTGTCTCCTCTCCTTATCATCCATATCACGAGCACTCAAAATGAGGGCTTCACGGGCAGGCTTATAAATAAAAAAAACGATGAGATAACGCCCAGCATTAGTCCGACCAAGCGCTGCGTAAAGGTCTTCCCCTGGAATGTGCCCTCTCTGCACCTTGCGATACATTGGGTTGCCAAAAAGCGCCTCCTCCACCTCTTCGGGGGTTAGATTATGCTTCCAGTCGAGTTTATCGACAACTTGAGGGAACCAAATAATATCTACAATCCGCATTTCGATTCCTTCACCCTACAAAACAATACATTTCATGTCAAGGACAGCCCCCTTTTTGCCTTCATGGGCATTAATAAAGGTGGTGATGTAATGTGAAAGGGATTGATCCGAGGCCCAATAAATCATATTCCTTTGCCACCGACCTTTCTCATTCCTATAACCCCACCTCACGAAGCCACCGATAGCATTTCCACATAACGCGCCACTACCCTTACCCAGAATTGTAACCATTATGCAATCATTCCACTGACCGCCAACAAATTTCGTGTCAGTATATACCCACACTTGCTTCCAATTGATACCCTTTTCTCCAGCCCCTGGCCATTCATCCTCAGGAGGAAGATAAACCCACCAACAGCCAAAAAACTCATTTGTCATAGGAAAAGATGCCCTGGCGCAAATATTACCACTTGGGTGATCCGGTGTGCCGGAAGTAGCTTGAAAAGCCAAAGAACCGCTATGAGATACGGAATTGGTATATTTTATTGTCCCTTTTCCTAATTTATCCCATTGACCTACAGTAGCCGATCCTGTACCTGTTTTAATATCACCACCATTTGTGCCACCCTCAAAGTCATCGAAAATGACTATGTTAGGCCCATTGTTTCCAAAACCGGCGACTGTGATTGTTATTGAATTACCATCAAAAACGCTTCTTTGAACGCTGTGAATTGAGGGCGCAGCCCCTGCAAATAATGGAAAAGCTATACAAAAAAAAAAAATGAAAAACAGCGCCAAAGCTGATCTGCGATATAAGTCTTCTAATCTGTTCATAATATTCTACTTTTAGATGCTTTCATTTTTTATAAGGATGAATTACAAAAGGATTCATCAAAAATCATTTTATTGTCTTCCTGTACTTTTTTACTGTTGCAGGATTTCCAACCGCAATTGCGTAATCTGGAACATCCTTCGTAACAACCGCAGCCGCCCCAATAATGGCGTGTTTCCCAATTCTGACCCCAGGCAATATGGTCACACGATGTCCTATCCAAGCAAAATCATCACTGACCACCGTCATTCCCCCATTTCCCTAATGGTAACTAAAGATAACGCTGGACTCGAAACCCGGAACGCGCAACAAAAGACTCGGGTCGATCTATCACCTATGCCTTGTGAAATCTCAAAACTATTTCACTGGGGAGCTATCAGCAATCAACCGTGAACCTGATAACCTAAGTGCTTCGATTCGCAAATACTATAACATAATCTAATGAGTATAATCTTTGTGATTGCTCACTCAGCACTTAGTCCCGAGTAAATAAATACGTTATCGAATTTATGAATCGAGGGACTAAGTATTTACTTTAAATCTCATTCCGTTACTGATTTACAAATGGACGTCCCCTCTTTTCCCACCTAACGTCCCAGCCTAAAGAAAATCACTTGTAATAAAAAATGGGCTATGATATTATTTTTTATGCTCACGGTCACGGTCATGGAAATAGGTTCCTTCAGGTTCCATTTCTATTCAGATGAAGGAAACGAACCACCACATATTCATGTCGCAACTCCTGATGGTGAGTGTAAATTTTGGCTTCAACCAGTTAGATTGGCAAGAAATAAAGGTGTACCACCATTGACCATCAGAAAAATAGAAAAGATCGTATTTGAAAATCAACTTCTTTTAATGAGGAAATATAATGAATCCCGAGAAAAATAAAATGGAAATTGTAGAACCTACCGCAATTAAGGCATGGACGGAAGGCAGAACGATTTACATCGAATTAACAGATAGTCGCATTATTGGATTTCCGGCAGATCGCTTTAAACTTCTATCAAAAACTACAGATGGTCAGCTCAAAGAAGTCAAAATAAGGTTGAATGGATTTGCATTACGCTGGGAATCACTTGATGAAGACATTACAGTGCCAGGGATCATTGCAGGCAATTTCCAATTACCCCTTCAAGTGGTATCATAAATCCACAGCCTAATTCAGCGTGTCCTTTCAGTCCGCACTATGTTTGCTGAGTAGCTACGCTTATTAAATAAGCCATTCGATGGTAATTATTCCTTGATGAACTCGTAAAAAGTCAAAAAACACCATATTCTGTCATTCCGGCGAAAGCCGGAATCCAGGTTTTTTAATTGGTTACAGAGTTTCTGGACTCCGGTTTTCACCGGAGTGACGACTTTTTACGAAACCATTATTCCTTGCTTTTCAAGAATTTTAAATTCAGGGTCTCCTGTAAGAAGGGGGCATTTGTTAATTTTAGCCAAAGCTGCCGCAAAGGAATCGGCATAAGAGATAGGGTTGTTTGCCTTGATCGTTGCAGCCATCAGAAGAAGCTTATCATCAATATGCTGAGAACAAGATTTCTGCCAAATCCTGGCCTTGTTCCCTAAGCGTGATATAATAAACTTCACCTAAGTGAATTACATGTAAATATAGTCGAGAATCACCTGTTTTTGCCTTGTTGAGGATTTTTTCAATCTGATTAGAAAAGGACTCATTCTCAAGATATCCTATTAGAGCATAACTATCGAATACGAAACTATCGGCGCCTTGCAATTCTCTTATTCTCCTTTTGCCTTTCTAACCTTTTTTCCTTTAAAGGCATTTAATAATCCTGTCCCCTGAAACATCCCTCGGGCCGCTTTAATTGGATCCTCAGATTCCGGCACCATCAATATACCATTACCCTTCTCGATCCATTGTATCACTGTCACTGGAAGTATCCCATATTTTTTTCTCAACCTTTTTGGGATTACAACCTGTCCTTTTGAAGTAACCTTTGATGATAATGTTTCCATGTATCTTACCTCAATATAACCCCTTCCCTTCATCCCTTAGACAGGGGATTAAGGTGGGTGTGAAGAATTAAGATTAAACAATAAGTAAGGATTTGTCAATTCGTTTTTCTTACAAACACACCGACCTCTGCCCTCTGACCACTGTCTTTCCCCAGTTCCCAGCTATCACCTATGCCTGCCCCGTGAAATCTCAAAACTATTTCACTGGGACGGAGCCTATTCCTCTGGGGTAGCTCCCCGTAAAAAGCCCGGGACGTGGCCAGCAAATGGTACTGGGGTGTGCTCGGTGAGAGATTAATCTTTTTTCTTCTTTTGCTTTTGTCTTTGTTCTTTGCTTTATTACACACAATAGTAGTTCTCTGCGCCTCTGTGAGAGATATTCTTTTAGTCTTTTGCCTTATGCCTTTAACCTCTAACACTGAAAGGATCGATAATTAATAATTAAGATTTATCCCGCCTGCCCCGTAGCTCCGGCAGATGGTACTGGGGTGTGCTCTGTGAGAGATATTCTTTATTGTTTTTCATTGCCACATGTCCCAATCCCAAGGTTCAAGCTATCACCTATCACCTATCAACCGTGAACCATGAACCGTGAACTTGACAACCTAAGTACTTACTTTCAATCTCATTCAGTTACTGATTTACAAATGGACGTCCCTAATTTCCATTTGTCGGCAGATTTTACTGATTGATTTTAGTAAAGCTACAGTTTTTGCTATTCCATACACGAAGAATAAAAAAACTAATTCTACCACCATTTTATCATTTTTGCCCAAACTTTTTTTTGAAAATATAAAAAGTGGAAAAAAAAGTAAAATTACGATCAAGATTATTGATAATAAAAAATCAGCCTTATATAATAAAACAAAAAAAATGATAATTATAAACTAAAGTTTCGCAGTTAGAATTTTTACTTGGTTTGTAATAGCATTTTCAACAATA
>CAYRFN010000240.1:0-5600 GCA_964423495.1 uncultured Desulfobacteraceae bacterium | reverse complement strand
ATGTTAATAACCCTATTTTACATGCAATTTATCACGTAATATGAGGCGTACACCCATGTTCACTCATGTTTAATCACCTTTTTGGCTTCACTTTTCTTTCCTTGCCTTAAAACAGCATCTTTTACATCATCAAAACTTACAAAATCTTTACCACTTAATATTGCGCTCTTAAGAGCATCTATACAGGCTTGCTCAATATCTGCTCCCGAAAACTTCTCGCTCTCTTCTGAGATTTTAGTCACATCAAAATCCTTATCTTTTTTCAAAACCCTTAAGTATTTCTCAAAAATTTTCTTTCGTCTTTCTTTATCTGGTAGAGCAAAATAAACGATTTCGTCAAATCTTCGCCATACACCAATATCAAGTAAATGGGGGTGATTTGTAGATGCTATTATCACGCTATCACCTTCATAATTTTCAAGCATTAACATGAAATTATTGACCACTCTTTTAATTTCTCCATGTTCCGTAGGGTCGTCCCTTTGCTTCCCAATTATGTCGAATTCGTCAAAGAGAACAACCCACTTGCCCTTCTCTATAAAATCAAAGATTTTTCTTAAATTGGATGCCGTCTCTCCCAAATATGATGATATGACTGATTCAAATCTTACAAAAACAAGAGGATACCCGATAATTGAGTTCATAACCTTTGCAGTAAGAGTTTTACCTGTCCCTGGAGGCCCGTAAAAAAGTACTTTTCGCTTGGGTTTCAGACCATAGGTAGCCAGAATATCCTCGTTTTCTAACTCTTTTACAATTTGTTTTAGTGCTCCTTCAGTATTTTTGGCTAGAATCACATCATCCCAATCTAAGAAAAACTTTTTAACATCCAATAGTCTAAATCCTTTTTCATTATCTCTCGGTATCGGTGGTATTTGCTGAGTATGATTTATATTTGAAGCCCCTGATTTTTCCGTTAAAATACGTTTTAATTGCTCAGCTAATAAATGATGCTTTTTTCTTTTCTCCTCTTCTACTATATCCCAAGCAATTTCATAAAAACTATCACTGTCCCTCTTAATAAAAGCTTCAAAAATTTTAGCCATTTTTTCAGAATTCATTTTACCCTCACCTTCAGCACTTTATTCGTGTCATTCCCAAACACATCCACAACTTTTACCATAATTTTACATTCCTCCCTTTCTTCATATTTATGTATAGCCTCATAATCTACTTTTGGATTCTTTTTCACCCTGAAACTCTGCCACTGGTTGTGGAAGGTGTCGCCCTTGTAATCCCAGTCTATTGCCCAGTAGTCTATGAGTTCTCTTGAATCCTTTACTTTACTTGCTAATTCTGCAAGTTCTGCGGTTGGTGAAAGTTGAAAGTCGGTAATTTTTACCATTATCTCTTTTCCTTTGATACCAGTTTCAATTTCTAAATAGGCAACCTCAGGGAACTTCACATATTTTGAAAGTTCTTTCTCTACAATTTGATCTGGTACCTTCAACAATTGTAAATCAAATCCAACGAGCGAGGATTTTATTTCATTCACAGATGGAATCTGAACCAGCCTCAAATCAACCCCATTCTTCTTTGCCAGTTCTTTAGCAAGTTCATTCACCTCATAACTCCACTCCCAGCCAAGAACATCTGCTTTGTTGAAATTATTAGCCCTGCACTCAATTACTACTTTTTCAACCTCTTCCATCGTAACAGGAGCATTCAAAGGACCAATATGAACAGCCCTCTCTACTTTTCTACCATGTAAATATCTGAATCCAGTTAAAGGTTGCGATTGGTAGAGTTTGAGCATAAAGGCGAGGTATTCATCCTCTCTCTCCTGCCAGTAAACCGTTTCATAATTCCCGATATTCCAGAGATCAAAAGGTCTTGCTGGCTTTCCATAATTCTTGTTCTTTTCATCCACTAAATCCTTAGAATTATGAATATCTAAAAGCCTCTTTCTCGTAACCTGAATGGCAAACTTGGATAAATCAGCGCCTATCCATCTCCTGCCAAGTTTTTCGGCAACCGCTAAGGTTGTGCCAGAGCCACAGAAGAAATCAGCTACGATATCGCCAGGGTTGGAAGAGGCAAGGATGATGCGTTTTAAGAGGGCTTCGGGTTTTTGGGTGGCAAAATCTAATCTTTCCTTTGCCATCGAGTTTATTGGATAAATATCCGTCCAAATGTCTTCGATGGGATTTCCTTCTGATTTATCAAGATATCTTTTTAGCCTAGGCATCTTGCCTGATGTGAATATGATTCTTCCTTCCTTAATACCTATATCAATTTTTTCTTGCGACCATATCCAATGTTTTCCGGGGGGAGGTTCAAGTAATTTATCTCCGAATTTTCTAGCAGGACCAGAGCCACTTTGAGTTAAATCACATAGTTGATAAATTCTTCCATCATCAACATATTTATAATGCGTTTTTAACAGTTTTTTATCAACTTCCTTGTATGATTTATTAAAGCGATAATCTTTAGATTTTGAATAGCAAAATATAAGGTCATGCACATTTCCAAAACTTTTGGCTTGACCTTTGGAAGACTGTATTTTCTGCCACACTACTTCGTTAATAAAACTCTCATACCCAAAAACCTCATCCATCATTACCTTAACATAATGTCCCACATGCCAGTCTAAATGCACATAGATAGAGCCATTCTCAGCCAAAAGCTCCCTTATCAAAACCAAGCGCTCATACATATATTTCAGATAAGAAGCAATCCCACCTGACCATGTATCTTTATAAGCCCGCTCCTCAATAATGGATGGCTCTTTCTCTATTCTTTCGTCTCCGAGTTTTGTTCTTATCGTGAAATCAGCGCCTGTGAAAAATGGCGGATCAATGTAAATCAGATTTATCTTTCCAGCCCAGCCCTGCTTAATCAAAGAACTCATCACAAGTTTGTTATCGCCCCAGATGAGAAGGTTCTTCCAGTCTTTTGGGTAATCTTTGGGCCACTGGTCTTCAGGAAAAAGCGGAGCAGTAAATCCACCCTTGATTCTTGGTTTATTTACAGTTTCTACTACCTGAAAAGGGAGATTTGGCTTTTCTATTGGTATCTTCTCCCCTTTCTCGTATTTGTCATATTTCTCTGCCCAGAGCAGTTCCACATATTTTTTGTTTTCAGCCATATTTATCATCTCCTTGAAACAAGCTCCCGCCTCAGATCTTCAAAGTTATGGAGAGATTGCTTCAGGACTCTGTCCCTCGCAATGACGGGCATGGGGTGTTGTGATTGTTGGGCAGAGTCTATCTGGATGTTTTCATCCTCAATAACCTTCACGATCTTATCCACCATACCGTCTAACTTAAGAAAACTCCAATGTTTTTCGGCAGGATGCCATCTGTGGCCGTCGATTGTCTTACTTTTTCAACAAGGAAAGGTTCACAGGAGAAGGAAACGATTATGTGACCGGATGGATCTTTTGAGATTTGTATCCTGGCCATAAATCTCCTCAAGATTTTGGATGAGGAAGGTTAGTTAGAACAGGACTAATTGTTTTTTGATAGCATAACCAGTTAATTTGTCAAGAAAATTATTGTCTGACCACGATTGCCTATGAATTGTTTTTATCAGGGCAAATTAGGCGACAAGCTTATGTAAGACTAAGCCCCTGTTTAAAATTCAGACTGAGAAACATTGATGGGATTGTGGGTTGTACCGCTTAACTGTCCGCATGCGGCCATAATATCACTTCCTTTGCTTTTCCTGATAATGGCCGTGAAATGTTTATTAATAAGGATTTTTTGAAAATGCATGATGTTTTCAGGGGAGGGGGGTGACAGGTCCGAGTTAGGAATGGGATTTAAAGGAATCAGATTAATCTTGGACCGTATTCCCGATAAAAGGCTTGCAAGTTTTAAGGCATCTTCATCACTGTCATTGATGTCCTTGATAAGTATATATTCAAAGGTAATCATTCGCCTGTTTGGAAGGGGAAAACTTCTGCAGGCCGAAATGAGGCTTTCCAGGGGATATTTTAGGTTGATAGGCATCAGGAGACCGCGAGTTTCATCATCCGCTGCATTTAGAGATATTGCAAGATTAACTGTGATATCCTGACCAAATTGTTTCATCTGAGGAACAAGTCCGCATGTGGAAAGAGTCACCTTACGGTGGGAAAAGTTCATGCCATCTTCGTTGATAAGGTTTTTTATGGCTTTTAGAACTGCATCATAATTAGCAAGGGGCTCACCCATGCCCATCAACACTATATTGGTCAGGCGATCCGGCTCATCCATAGATCTTTTTACCTGAATAACTTGGTCAATAATTTCGGCGGATTTCAGATTTCTTTTTAAACCTTGTTCTGCTGTCAAACAAAATCGGCAGCCCATGGCACAACCGGCCTGAGATGAAATACAAAGTGTGGAATGGTCTATTTCCGGGATCAGAATCGATTCAATAAAGAGACCGTCCGTTAGTTTAAAGAGGTATTTTTTTGTACCATCTTTGGATACCAAGGTTTTGATATTTTCCAGATGGGTGATGTTTGCCTTTTCATTTAGAAGGGATCTAAGAGATTTTGGCAGGTCGCTCATTTCACTGAAGGATCCGGCCAGTCTTTTAAAGAGCCAGAGCCTGATCTGACGGCCCCTGTAAGTCTCAAGGCCCAGATCTACGGCCCAATCCTCTATTTCATGGGCATTCAGATCTTTGAGGTCAACTTTCATTTAGATATCTCGGAGGAGGGTACATCCCGCATGGTTCTGAGCTTAGCTAATTCCCAGACGTAATCGTATAGGTGAAGACCCTTACTTGAAGCGATGATCTCCCCGTCCTTCACGCCTATACTGGAGGCCATATACTCTTTTAAGAGCTGGATGGCCCCCAGATTAGCTGGAAAGCCGTTCCATAAATCCCAGGATCGAAAATAGACAATAAAATGGAGCTTTCCATCCTTAATGCGTGTATCAATGCCACGAAGACATGGGGGATCATTAAGGTATATTGTCTTAGGGTCGCCAATGGTCATATATGCCTGATTCGTTTCATAACCATCCTCCTTGTACATGCGAATGACTTCCTCAATCTGTGGTTCCAGGTATTGCCCGTAAGTGTAGTCTTCTCCAGGTTGTTTCGACGATGTCATAAGATAGGGAAGGTACTCCTCGAGATAGCCATCAGCGACAGGATTCGGAATCCCAAGCGAAGGGGGGATATCCGGCAAAAGAGGTCTGACATTAGGATATTTGATATGTACTGTGCTATAATCAAACTCAAGGCGCTTTTGTCCCTTATAGCTGCCTCTATCTATTACATATTCCCTACCTTTCTCAATCAATTTGTTAACACACTGAAACCAGGCATCAGGCAGATCACGCGCTTCAATAAACTCCAGTATCATTAAAGTTTATCTCCTTTTTCCGATATATTTATTTCCGTCTGTTTAGTCCCAATTGCTCCAAATATGGTGTAACCAATTGGTAATATTCAAAAGTTTTCGTATTTAGAAGGACATAGAACTCTCTTTTAAGAAATCCGCAACAAGAATTCTTGCATGCTTATGGAACGCCCCCTATGCCCTAACCATGGATCAGGAACAGAAAGGCAGAACATGGGACTCTCTTTTCAGAAAACGAAAAACTGGTTGCTAATTATTTGAGTTAAGTTGCTTCTCAGGCGGGCGGCAAATTACTGAG
>CAYRFN010000239.1:0-5601 GCA_964423495.1 uncultured Desulfobacteraceae bacterium | reverse complement strand
CTATGGCATCAACCTCCATAAGTTGCCGCCCGCCTGAGAAGCAACTTAACTCAAACAACCAGCAACCAATTTTTCGTTTTCTGAAAAGAGAGCCCCATGTCCTGCCTTTCTGTATCTGATCCATGGTTAACACCCAGGGGCTTTCGATTCAGGCATAGGAGGGACGAATTTCTTAAAAGAGAGTCCCCTACCCTTCTAAATGCGAAGCCTTTAGAACGTTACCAAAAAATTAATGGTTAGGTCTTCCTGATTAACAGGTCTTAATGCTCTATCGAATACTCGCCGACATCGTGGTTATTCTGCACCTCTGTTTCATTATATTTTCGCTGCTTGGAGGTTTTCTCGTACTCAAATGGAAGTGGTGGGTTTGGGTCCACATCCCAGCTATCTTGTGGGCAGCTCTTATCGAGTTTCGCTGTTGGATTTGTCCTCTTACCCCAATTGAGAACTGGCTTCGTAAGGTAGGCGATTCGGCTGGTTATGATGCTGGTTTTGTTGAGAGCTACATTGTTCCCTATATTTATCCTTCTTCACTTACAAAAGAAATCCAAACAGCCCTCGGTATTATCGTATTGACAATCAACCTGTGTATCTATTTGTGGGTATGGTACCGATATATTCACAGTCGTAATTAACGAATATGCGGATTGACTCTTTTCTTAATCCTCCCTTGTATTGCCGGTTCAATTATGGTTAAAATATCCGGGTCATCTCCAAAAGAGTTGGTGATTTCCAAAGGATTCAGGGGATCGAGGGGTCAAGGATTCCAGTGAAATGCTTAAGAATTACAACGATCTGAAAGTTTGGTAAAAGTCGTACAGTCTTTGTTTGCATATTTATCGAATATCAAGAAGATTCCCAAAAGAAGAAAGGTATGGTCTGATTAATCCTTGATCCCTTGAATCCTCGAACCCCTGCCTTCGGCAGGCAGGCTTTTGTTCAACTAAATTGGAGAAGAATCATTAGTTGTAACGTTCAAAAATCTTTTCAATAGGAAAGACGTGGCTATTTTAAGAAACGAAAAATTGGGTGCTGTCCTGCGACTCATAGAGCCTACGCCTTGTAGAGATCGTTGAGGTTCCTTCTTGATGAAATCTTTTCTTTAATTTTCAGACAAATTTAGCTCATATTAGTAATTTTAGGAAAATACGAATGAACGGTGAGCGCGTTAATATTATGATAGATAAACAAGGGGGTTAGATAGAAATGAAAGCAATGGTATTAAACAGACTTTCCAGTTTTGAAGAAAACAGAATCCCTCTGGAGATGGCAGATCTGCCGGATCCAGTTCATGGAGAAAAGGAGATCTTGGTAAAAGTTACTGCCTGCGGAGTCTGTCATACTGAATTGGATGAGATTGAGGGGAGAACGCCCCCGGCTCGGTTCCCGGTTGTTCTTGGTCATGAGATAATCGGAATAGTGGAAAAAATAGGTAGCAAAGTCAAAAGATTCAAAATAGGAGACAGAGTGGGAATTGGCTGGATCCATTCAGCTTGCGGACAGTGTAGTTTTTGCCTTGAAGGGCAAGAAAATCTGTGTGAAAAATTCAAGGCAACCGGTAGAGATGTAAATGGAGGATATGCTGAATATACTGTCGTCCTGGAGGATTTTGCCTTTGAGATCCCCGATCTGTTTTCAGATTCTGAAGCAGCTCCTTTCTTATGTGCCGGCGCCATAGGCTACCGCTCTATCAGATTGACTGGGATAAAAGATGGGCAGAACCTCGGCCTCACTGGATTTGGGGCTTCAGCTCACCTTGTAATGAAGATGGCAAGACACAAATATCCTGGGTCCAAGGTCTTTGTGTTTGCCAGAAGCGAAAAGGAGAGAGATTTTGCCAAAGAACTTGGAGCGATCTGGGCAGGTGACACTGAAGAAGCATCGCCCGAAAAACTGGATTGCATCATCGATACTACCCCGGTCTGGAAGCCGATTGTCGAGGCCTTGAAAAATTTAAAAAGTGGGGGAAGATTGGTAATAAATGCAATTCGTAAAGAAGATATAGACAAGGAGTATCTCTTGAAACTGGATTATCCTATTCATCTCTGGCTTGAAAAAGAGATAAAGAGCGTCGCCAATGTGGCCAGGAGAGATATTAGTGAGTTTTTGGAACTTGCAGCTGAGATTCCTTTAAGACCTGAGGTTGAGGAATTCAGCTTAGAAGAGGCAAACAAGGCATTGGTCGAACTTAAGGAGCGAAAAATTCGGGGAGCAAAGGTTCTAACAATTGACCTATAAAAAGCAATGAATCGAATGGATAGGCTAGCAACCACAAAAATACCGAGGCCCGCCGCCACGGTCATCCTAACACGGGAGAACCAAGGTGAACTTCAGATCTATCTTCTCAGGCGGAGCGGCCAGAGTAAATTTATGCCCGGGAATTACGTGTTCCCAGGGGGAATGGTGGACCTTGAAGACAGAGACCCTATGCTCTGGAAGGGAAACGAGGCTGTTGCCCCTGGGGGGGTCTCTGGACTGTTTGATGATAATCTTAGCGAGGAAGAGGCCGTTTCCTACGGAATTGCAGCCATTCGCGAAACATTTGAAGAGGCAGGGGTTTTCTTGGCCTTCCGAAATGAACAGACCTCGGTAGATATGGAAAAGATCTGTGATGAACGCATTGAAAATGGTCTCCCAAAAGGCTGGTTGCGGGAGCGGGTGGTGTCTGATGAATGGGTTTTGGAGTTTGGCAGGCTCAAACGTTGGGCCCATTGGATTACCCCTACACTCATGAAACGACGATTTGACACCAGATTTTTTCTGGTTTTTATGCCCCAAAACCAAGAATGCATTCCAGATAAGAGCGAGACCACTCATGGGATTTGGATCAGCCCAAAAAATGGACTTGCCGGCAACATCCGAGGGGAAATTCCTTTAAGCCCCCCAACCATTGTTACGCTACACCAACTTTTGCCATATTCGAGCTTAAAAGAACTGCAAAAAGAAGTTGAGGCCCGGCAATGGGGGGAAGCGCTCCATCCTCGTTTGATTCCCTTGTCACAAGGAGCAATTATCCTCGAGCCATGGGACCCCATGATTGATCAGGAAGTTGAAATTGATCCCAAAGGCTTGGAAAATGCGATCCTGCCTGTGGGCAGGCCCTTTTCCAGGCTATGGCAGCATAAAGGCTTATGGAGACCTGTGGAAAATTAATATCATCCTCGAAACACTTCTCTTACCTTCTGGCAGACAGATTCTGGTGGTCTTACGGTGAATGGCTCTTTATGGATAGTTTGGGAATAAGCTTGATCGCTGTTTCCTATGGGACGAGTAAGGAGTCTTGGACAAATCCTTGCATTGATACGAAATTGTTCATCCTCTTTTACGGAAAAGATTGATATGTTAAAACTATAAATATTTTCAAGATAAAAGTACCTAAGTATTCTTGACAAACCCTTAAGAAAAGGAAGAAATTCATCTTCTTCTAAATGGGCAAGGCAATAGTGATTAGTGAATATGCACCATATATCGGGCAAGAAACTTTGTGATACATAGCTCATAGCCCAAAAAGTCGACTCTATCTCACCAATATAACGTTCTCCGCACTCCTTCTCTGATTTCATATAATCATTCCAGAAGCTTTTCCCATTTTCCTCGTAGTACTTATTGCAGGCTTCAATCTGAATCCGTTGCTGATTAGTAGGGAATTCGCCGCAATTAATTTGAATGTGCGGATGAACAATGCTTGAACCGGCTGGAGGCATATAGTTCCAGTTTATACTTAGGAAATTTATCCGACTGTCAAAATCAATAACCTTTTTGACAAAGATTAGCGCTGCAGAAAAGGCATTATTCATCCTCTCGGGTGTCAAATCTTCAATTGAAATATAGTGTTGATGGGATAGGATTGACACCCCTGCATATTTGTCAAGAGGCAGCATATTTGGCACTAATGATGCGTCTCCTACAATAATCCTTCCTTCTGGAATCAAATCATTTGGAAATGTAGGGGTGGATTTTTCTAATACTTCCGGACAGAAGGGGCAGAATGTTTCTTTTGATCGTTGAATTATGCTTGACAAATCGGGCCCCTCAGGGGGCCTATATGTCAGATTGAAAACACGCCCAGTTTGCATTGTTAAAGGATCAAAACGTATTTCAAATGGGACTTCATCCAGGGAGAAGTCCTTTAGAGGATTAATAAAACAGGTTTTGTCTTCGATTTTTTTGAAAGATAGATTCATCGTTTCACCTCAAAGAATAATATTAAGTGGAAAGAGAAAGGCTTGACCACGCCTTTTATATGGTGAATAAGATTCGTAGTAAAGAATAAAAATGAGTACCGATTTACCTGATATGGCAGATAGGTTTTACTGATGACATTGGCCTTGACCAGACCCTAAAACCTTTGATAGACATTTATTATGAATCTTCTTGATACGATTATAATTGCTTTAATGATCGTTTTGGTTGTTCGTGGAGTATTACGGGGTTTTTTCAGAGAAATAGGATCTTTGGCGGGAGTAATTTTGGGTATATTGCTTGCCAATGATTATCAACCACAAATGACAGAATACCTGAAGGCGTATCTTCCGTCTGTTAAACATCTTCCCTTGATCAGCTTTGGTGTGATTTTTGTTATTGTTGTAATTTTAGGCAATATAGCTGGCTGGGGAATGAAGATGATAATGAAAAGGTTACTTTTCAGTTGGGCCGATAAAACCTTAGGGGCATGTCTTGCCTTTTTGAAGTGTGTTGTCATCACGTATATTATCATTGTTCTGCTTACCTTTTTTATACCTTCAAAGACACCGCTCATTGCCCAATCAAGATTAGCTCCCTTGATCATAGTTTCCTACCAGTCAATGGCGAGTCTCATATCCCCGAATTTGTATCAGAAATGGAAAAGTAAATTTCTTGGACAGAAAAATAAAACTGGTAACACGGCTTCAGAAAAGCGCCAGGATTTTACCGGGAAATGATGGATTCCAAAAAATTATCCAAAGCTATTGTGACTCTAGTCGGATTAATTGAACGTCTTAGAGGTCCCGGTGGCTGCCCTTGGGATGCCAAACAAACAGATTCCGATATTAAGACTTACCTGCTTGAAGAGGCCTACGAGGTGATTGAGGCCATAGAGGCGGCAACCAGTCAAGAAGTCTGTGAGGAGTTGGGAGATCTCCTTTTTCAGGTTTTCTTTTTGGCCCAATTAGCAAGAGAGAGGAATGAGTTTGATATCATCGAGGTCTTAGAAAGGATTACAGAAAAGATGGTCCGTCGACATCCACATGTGTTCGGCCAAACAAAGGTGAATAACGCTGAAGAAGTAACCCTTAATTGGGCTAAGATAAAATTGTCTGAAAAGGGTCCATCCAATCATAATGCTTCTTTAATTCAGAGTATTCCTATGAGTTTGCCGGCCCTTTTAAGGTCCCATAGATTGAGTGAAAGAGCATCGAAGGAAGGTTTTGATTGGATAAGTGAGGATGAAATCTGCGATGAAGTTCAGAAACAATTTGTTGAACTAAAAACGGCAATCAATAGTCAAGATAAGGGCTTATTTTGCAAAGTGATGGGGGATCTGCTTTTCAGTCTGGCGGAACTGGCTAGACCCTAATCAAGTGTAATTATTTTTCCAGTTCTAATAAAAGTACTCGAAAT
>CAYRFN010000238.1:0-5628 GCA_964423495.1 uncultured Desulfobacteraceae bacterium | reverse complement strand
TAGCGCAGTGATGTCCCTTCGGCCCTGCAGTTGACGTCTCGTTTTTGAAAAGAGAACCCCATGCCCTGCCATGGCTAAACTGCGAATTTCTTAAAAGAGAGTTCCATGTCCTTCTAAATGCGAAGCCTTTTGAACGTTACCAATGCTTTAAGCGGATGGTTTTGCCGGAAGATATGGGCTTCTTGGTATTCAGGGAGTCTGATATATCGACCAAGACACCGGGACTCGCTCTCAAGTACGCCCGGATCAAGGGCAAGAAGGGGAAAAAATGATTTCAATAAATCAGGTTCACAAGGCTTCAGGATATTGCTCGTCGGGATGTTATTAAACTATTGATAGCCTTAAGATTTGGGATTCCGGTTTGAGCACCTATTTTTGTGCATTTAAGGGCCGCAGCTGCAGAGGCAAAGCGCATGCATTTGATCATTTCCCAACCCTGAAGCAAACCGTATATATAGGCTCCATGGTATACGTCTCCTGCTCCGGTTGTGTCTACGGCCATGACAGGGTAGGCTGCCTGATGGAAAATTCCCTCATCATTCAGACCGATGCTTCCCTCAGATCCACGTGTAATGACTACCTGTTCAGGACCCAGTTCACGAAGTGTCTTAAGCGCAGTTTCATGGGCAGGTTTGCGTTCAAAAAGAGGTTCCGCAAATGTTTCAGATGCAATAAGGATATCCGTGAAAGAAACCAATTCTTCGGAGCCTTCTCTCATAGTCCCGGCATCCATAACAACAATCATACCTAAGGCTTTTGCCTGCCTTGCTGCTTCAATGCATGCCTCAATCATCAGGCCGTCTATGTGTAAGAAACGTGCCTTCGGGAATAGTTGCAGGTCAACATCTTTTGACTTGAGATGAGGTACATTCCCCCGATGCCAAAAAATGGTCCGCTTTCCATTTTTCACAGTTACACCAATAAATGCAAACTGAGAGGTATAACCTGGCGTTATCTTTAGACAAGAAACGTCCACTTTTTCATTTTTAAGATTTCTTAGAATTTCCACACCAAAAGGATCATCCGATATAGAACCTAAGAATGAGGTTGAAATACCGAGGCGGGATAGGGTGACAAGGGCGGTAGAGGCGGGACCCCCACAGCGAATGTAAAGATTTTTTAATTCAATCTTACCATTCTCTTGCGGATAAAAGGGGAGAACACCCAAATAATCTACACAGGCCTGTCCAAGGCCCACCACCTGAATTGTTTCATGCTGCTCAGTCATTCAACTTCTAAGCTTATTTTAGCTTATCTATCTCTTCTTTCACTTTTGTTAAATGAGATTTTAATTTGTTATTCAAAGGTGATGAGGGATATTTATCAATTAAAGCCTTAAGTATTTCGTAGGATAATTTGAGATATTTCTCTTTCTTTGCAGTATCCTCAGTCTTTTTTGCAGCCAAAAAGAGTTCAGCAGCCCGATTTCTTTCACTGTTGATGATTTTTTCAATTGCACTTTCTTTTAGTGCCTCTGATTCAGTACTATTCTCATAAGTTTGATTAAACTCTTCTATTTTAGCAACCGCCTGTTCAAATTTTTCTTCCTCGATCAGATTTTTTGCCGTTTCAAGAGCTGCTTTTCTCTGTAACTCCCTGGATTCTTGTTCTATTTTATCTCTTTCTTTTGCCAACTCAACCTTATTCAAGGCCTTATCTATTATTTCAATTTTAGGGCCCTCCTCTGTCCTTATTCTACGTTTTATCAACAAAAATTTTGCTTCATTGTAGGCATGTTTCTGGAGCAGGGCATCAACTTCCTGGAGGAGTTGATCAATGTTATTATGGCCATTTAAATCAGTGCTTTTGCGACCAATTTCTTCTTTCAAAGTTAGTTCAATCGTTTTGGTAGATTCTGCTGTTTTGTTGAGTTTACTATTTAACGTCCTAATGGATTCTTTTTTTTCATCAAAATTGTCAGTCAGTTTTTCATAGATGGCGATGGCCTTTTCCCTATGGCCCAATTTTAGTTGCCATTCCGCCATATGGCATTGTAGCTGGATTAAATCCGGGCCTGCCTCAAGATCCCGGGCAATTCCAACTCCAGTATTTATAGCCTCTTCCAGCATTTCTTCTCTGCCCAGAGACAAAGCAAACATAAGAGCAATATCCGGGGTAAGGGCCTTTGGGCCAAAGACCTCCCTTAAATCAAGGCAATGGTTGATCACACCTTTGAAGTCTCCCGTTAGATAGGCATCTAAGATATTATTTCTCTTATTTACAAAAAGGGTGATTGCATCTGAATAAACTCGATCTGTGTCTTTTCCCTTGGAGAAGTAGTATTCGTCGATCAATCTATAGCATTCTAAAAGATCATGGATGATCCTGCGGTACTCTGCTTTTGTAGTATAACTTGAGGATACCTTTTTGACCGACTTGTATGTGTCCACAAGGTCAAAGGCAATTTTTCTATCTTTTTCCGAGAGCTCTTTTTCCATTAGTATCTTGTTTAGGAAACTTATCTTCCCATCAAGTATATCAGCAGGCAGCAAGGGAGTTATTTTAGGCTCAATTTTGGGTTTGACTACTTCCCGCCTTTCTAAAGTAGGGGCACATCCAACTGCAAATACTATGAAAAAGATGAAAAAGGCCCTGGTTAATCGTTTCATTTCATTTCTCCAGCAACAGGCTCAAAATATCTTTTATAACTCCAAGTATACCCATATTTATCTATATCAGCAAGTATCCTTGCCGGGGATGATGATCCTATTTCCTTATTTGACAATTTTACAGGTAGTCCGGTCAAGGGTGAAACGGGAATGGACCGGAGATCTTTGTCCTTAGACAACTGACTTGGCAATGGATTAAATACCAGGTCTGCAGGCTGTAGGTTTTGCTTGAATTCTTGAGTTTTTACTATAGCATCCGCTGTATCAGTCCAGATGGGCAGGGCACCTGATGCGCCATAGATAGCTGAGTGTTTGGCCTTCATGGGTCGATTATCGTCATATCCCACATAGCTGGCGATCACGTATCCTTCGTTCATATCAAGCTGGCCTGTTTCTTTATTGAAACCAGGTAAAAAACCTACAAAGCTGGAATTAGTGAAGTTATTTGCCGTCCCCGTTTTACCAAAGGTTGGGATTGGAATATCAAACACACGAATAGCATCCTTTGCCTTTTTTCCAGTCCCTAATTCCATGACATTTCTAAGGATATCAGTTATAAGAACAGAAACCCTGTTGGACAAGACCTTTTCGGGTTTAGGTTTGTATTCCCATAGGACCTCGCCATCCCTATCCACAATTTTTGTGATAATTGGGGTCTCTTTTAGATCGTCCCCAGCATTGAGGGGATAGATTTGCCCCGTCATAATGGTCTGATAGGCTAAAGCAGCCTCAATTATGCTAATGGAATTAGGACCTAAAGGAAATGATAGAACCGGATCAAGTTTTGTGGAGATTCCGATCTTTTTTGAAAGGTAAGCAACATAAGATAAGTTGACAAGTGTCCTGAAGTCACGGACCTTTGAAAGGACTTCGTAATCGTACCTATTATATGTAACCAACTCTCTGTATGTTTTTTTCATATTCTCTTGTAGTAGATCCATAATCTCGGAGGTGATCAAGTTGTCGATCCATACTTCTCCACTTGCTAAAGGAGTGGGCCATTTTAATAACCGTTCTGGAGTAACAGGGATTAGAATGCTGGAAAATAGAGGAGTTTCTTGTTCAATGTAAACAATCTTCGTCCTTTTGCCATCGACTTCACTGATATGAAAATTCCCAAGCAGACGCAAGAGCTTTTCAATCGCATTAGTCGCCTTATTTTGTTTATATTGTTCAAGTATTTGGTTGATACTATAAAGTTGCTCCTCCATTCTTAGATTAAGCTCATGTAATCTCTTGTAACTGAATCGCAGAATCTGTTTTTCATCAGTTTCTTCAAAGTTAAACTTATTGATATCGATATCAAAGTACATACGGTGGAGGTTGTTCAGGATATTCTCGTGACCTCCAAATATGATGTCCGACTCAACAAACTTCTTAGATTCTTCAAAAGCTGCTTCCATCAACGCTTCCTTATTAACAATGACCCCCATTTGATCTCTGATCCTATTTTTATATTCCTGGTAGGATTCTTTCTCTTTTTGATCGAGACCGAGAATGTGGGTTACTTGCCGGAATTCACTAATATTAAGAAGGTCTGTTAGGTGATATAGCAACCAAACCGTGGCCAGATTTTCTGATTTGACACCTGCCCAGGCCATGGAAACCTGCTTGCTTTCCGGTGGGTGATCAGGTCGGGGTTGATAAAAGGTATTTTCAAATCGAAACATATTTCTTATGTTTTGAAGGGAATCAAGGTTATTCCACTTAAGCTGGAGGGCTGCTGAATAAACAATAGGCTTAAAAATGGAACCTAATTGCCGTTTTGCATCCACAGAGCGGTTAAAAAAGCGGTTGAAAAATCCACCAACCATGGCCCTTACCATGCCCTTTTGCAGTACTACCACTCCACCATCCAACTTCGGGATCTCTGAGAGCATTAACTTCGTTTCACAATTATTTTCGGGACAAGGCAATAATTTAACAGGAACCAGATCTCCCACACGGAAGTTTTTCAAGAACATGCGAAGGTGTTTTCGATCAAATACGGCCCAATCTCCCATTTTCCATTTAAGCCATGCTTCACCCACGGTTTTGATCCCTTCATAATCAATTATTCCATTGCCTTTGTCCCATGACACGGTTAGATAGCCATTCTTATTATTTGCTTTAATATGTGTGATTCGCGATAGGAAGGGAAGGTCATCTTTTGATTCCATTGGGTCTTTTTTAAGTAATTCCTGATAGGTATCTGCTAATTGTTTAATTTGTCCAGTATTGTACCCATTTAACTTGACATCCATCAACGGCAGATGTGAACGGAGACTGCCTAAGGCTGCTTCCTGGATATCCTTATTTATGGATGTGTAAATGCTAATTCCAGAGGCAGCGATATTGTCTACTCCTGATTCCTGAAGGATAGCGCGGAGATAGCCGGATTCAAGTTGTTCGCGAATATAGTCAAGAATCACATTCAACCGATACGTAATTTTTCCCTCCTTAAATGGGATATCCCTTTCCTTTGCCTCCAAGTATTGATTTTTTGTAATGAAATTCATCTCCAACATCTTTGAAAGTACATAGTCCTTACGTAACTTGGCAAGTTGCCTAACTTTTTCGTTTTCTATTTGATTTCTTTTTATAAAAGGGTTGTAGCGATTAGGGCCTTTTACTGAACCAGCAATAAAGACGCTTTCTACGAGGTCAAGGTCCTTTGCCTCTTTGTCAAAAAAGTATTGGGCCGCAATACTGAGCCCCTTTCCATAACCAGTTACAAAAAACTGGTTTGCATACATTTCTATGATTTCTTCCTTTTTGTATTTTCTTTCAAGAAGAAAGGCCTGGATCAACTCTTTAAGCTTGGCTATGTATGATTTTTTTTCTCGTCGGAAGATATTTTTTGCGGTTTGCTGGGTTATTGTACTACCGCCCTGAACAACCTTGCCGGCTTTGATATTGGCAAAGAGTGCCCTTAGGATTGCCTTAAAATCAAAACCCCTGTGAGTAAAAAAATTTTTGTCCTCCGCAGCAATAAGGGCCTTTATGAAGACTTTTGGGATATCCTTGTAATGGAGATATT
>CAYRFN010000237.1:0-5642 GCA_964423495.1 uncultured Desulfobacteraceae bacterium | reverse complement strand
CCTGCTTGACCAGTTGATCTCCCTGGGAGACATTGCGGCGCTGATAAAAACGGCTTTGAAGATATAGGCGATGTTTCATCATTTGAATTCACCTTGATGAGGGATGTGTTGAAATACCTGCCAGAACGCGCAGTGGGGATCCTTAACACCAAATGGTAAATTAGTGTCCTGACGGACTAAAAATGGTTGGTAAAACCGCAAATTTCAGATGATAAGTAAAAATATTAGTTGACTTATCGGATTATGACGGGAGGCAGCGAGAGATGTAGGCAGCGTGTTTTTTCATGCCCTATTTAGATCCTTATTAATTTCCTATAATGTGGATTTCTCACAAACTTCAGCATTCCATCAAGAATTGTCTGTATTGCTATTCTGTATCGCCTTATCAGTGCAGTTCTTTCTGAGATTCGCCCTTGCATTGTTTCGGCTGGTGTGCCAATACGTGGTGAGTAATTATAAACCTCAATATAATCAAACTTCAATTCTTTCAAAAGACGGATTGATTCGGCAAAGTCCTGTTTTGTCTCCGTTGGGAACCCAACCATTACTTGAGTTCTGATAATAAGTGATGGACATACACTTCTCAACCTAAGTATGGATTCCCTAAAAGTGTTTACAGTGTAATTACGTGCCATAAGTTTAAGAATCCTATCGCTCCCCGATTCTAATGGTATTTCTGTATACCAGATTTTCCCCGTAGAGAACAATGGCTCCAGGTCTTTCAACATCTGGTTAAGGAAGTGGGGATTCAAATTGCGAAGTCCAATTTTGTAGTTGCCTTTCTCTTTGACCATCTCTCTAAGTAGGTCAACAAGAGTGTATCCCAAATCTCTTCCGTATGAACCCGAATCAGTCCCAAGCAAGGCAAAAGTCTTGTAACCTCTACTTAGGCCATTTCTGAATTCATTAATTATTTGATCTATTGTTTTACTCTTAATTTTCCCTCTCGAGAGGGGGATGGCACAATATGTACAACGCCCTAGACATCCAGTTGATATCTTTATGTAAAATACGGAATTGTTTTTCGGCTGGTGCAGATTGATTTTTTTCGATAGGTAGCGGTAATAGCGATTTATTAGTTCCAGTGGTAATATATAGATTATTTTATAGTTCAGATATCTGTAGCGTAATTTGGCTAATTTTGCTTGCTCTCTACCATTATTCCTTAGTTTCCTGGTATATTCCCTGCAATCATTGAAGACTTGATTCGCAGTTATTTCATCAATAGGTTTTACAGCATTTACAATCTCATCAAGTCTATAAAGGTCATTTTCACAGAATGTAGGCCCAACATAGACCTTCTTCAAAGCGTCAGGTTCTATTTTGGGGAGACACCCCCAGACAATGAGCCGTGACTCACTCCCAGTCTTCTTCTGTAGTTCTTTGATAATGTTAATAGAACTATTAACGGCACCCTTTGTAAGAGCGCAAGAATAAAGCAGGATAACATCAGCATCAGTCGGATCCTCAACGGGGTACCAACCATTCTCTTCAAGATACAGTCTCACACGCGCAGAATCTATCATTGATTCTGGACATCCGTTGGATAGTACACATGCTCTTTTCATTGTGCTTTTCAGTCTTAAGATTTCAAATAATGAGAATTTGTTTTTCTAAGGCTGTAAAATGATTACCACAGCTGTGCTGAGAATAATGGTAGATTATGATAATGATACGGATAATAGCATATTCATCAGATAATATTATCATTATACTTCTCAATAGTAAAAACTTAGATAGAAATTGGTAAGTTCTGAATATGAAATCAAGTGCGTTGAACCTTTTTAGTGAAGCATAATCCAGGACTATACTAACTTGTTGCGGATGATGATATGTATTTTGATAGTTTAAAATTCACCTGCCAAGAACCTTTTCAGATTTCCGCTTGTTCTGGTCATAACAATACATAAGGTGATAGGTAAATGCTCCAGCCTAGGATACCCGCACCCATGATCTATTCGAAATCGGGCATCCATCAGATTAAATGCACTGATCGGCGGTGACCGTTTACCTAAGCAACGATATATTATGTTTCCTCCGGAAATCGCCCTGAATTTACATACTTCGTGGTGGCGGTGTCAACCGCCATGAGCGTTTCAGGTGGAGTACGACACTCTCCAGATTCGTTTCATTATATAATGGTTTAAATATATGTTTGACATTTCCTGTAATAGGAATATAATTTACATCGTATGTGAAAAACACGAAAGCAACTAATTACCCAGCACTAGTAAAAAGGGGGCAATGACTCGCCACCTGTATCTGGTCACTTGGGTGGCGATAAGTCAATAGTGAAACCGACCTGAAAATGGTCGGCTATATTTTTATTGGGAGGTGGTGCCTTTAAAAATTATATTAAGGTGCTATTTGAATTTCTGAATCAGATATCGATAATGGGAGGAAATAAAAATGGCAAAGGTAAAGAAATCAATCACAATTAAAGCCTCAGCGGAAAAGATCTTTAGCTTCATCAGCGAACCAACTCATCTGCCAGAGTTCTGGCCTAGCCTAGTGGAGGTCAAAGATGTAAAGAGGTTACCCAATGGCGGTACAAGCAATCGGTGGGTATATAAGATGGCCGGTATACACTTGGAAGGTACTAGCGAAGATATTGAGCGTGTCATAGACCAGCGTCTCGTTAGCAAGACTGAAGGCGGCGTTAAAAGTACCCAGACATGGACTTTCCAGCCCGAGAATAGTGGGACAAAGGTGACATTCGAGGTCGAATATACTATCCCTGTCCCGATTCTAGGCAAACTAGCCGAGGCCGTTATTGTCAAGATGAATGACCACGAGGGAGACCTGGTTCTGGCTAACCTGAAAACTAGAATGGAAGCTTGAAGCCGAATCAACATTGCTTTGCTTCTAGTGATAATATCAGTAACTAGAAAAAAGTAGGAAAGAGGTTAAACAAAGAACAGAATCGTTGTTTCCTCCGAAAATAGGTAAAATCAGGCAGGCGCGACACTCACTGTAAAGCCAAGGTTTTCCAATCTAACTATTGATCTGCGAACAACTTGTCGTACATTCCTTTGATCGAAATTGGCACCGCCAAGTTCATTGTAGTTAATGCCCCGGGATAGCATGTGATACATGGTAACGAGGATTGTATGGGCCACTGCCAAAGCTGCCCATAAATATTTTTCAGGATATATCTTTATTTAATAGTATAAGTTGTAGTTGCTACTCCTATATTTCCCGATAGTCTGTCTATTACCACAACCCGCACCTCATATTCACTAATATAATAATATGGGAGAAGGGGCTCCCCTATAGAAACATAACTTGCCAATCCTTTGCTTGTTTCATGTATTTCTGGGAGATTTTCCATATCATTCACAAAACCTCTGTCTTCGGTAGCAACAACAATACTTATTACCTCCAACCACAACTCATAGCCCCCAGATACCTCATTTTGCTCGAATCCTGAAATTTCCATGTAAAGAACCATCGGGTCATTCTCATAAAATATAGCATCTGGTTGAATAGTGTATTGTCCGTTATTGGAGATGCTAGAACACATTACTAGCTTTAGATTAATACTCCCGACTATTATATAATCCTCCTTAACAAGCGAATCCGAGCCAACTATATTACTAACGGTCAGGGTCACCGTATAAGAACCCACACTATCATAAACGTGCTCTGGATTCTCTTCAGTACTTGATGCACCATCACCAAAGTCCCAAAAATAAGTATCAATATCTCCAACAGATTCGCCCGCAAAATTTACCGGATTGCCGACGATTACATAGTTCGGTAATCCAATAGATTTATTTGAATTTAAATATGTAGGTGTTACGTAAAAAGAAGCCTTTGCCTCATTCAGAACCTTAACTTCGATGTTCTTAGTGTCGCTACTTAACTCATTTGAGACCGTCAAAGACACTCTATAATCTCCAGCACGCCAGTACTTATGGGACGGATTCTGTTCCGTGACATTAGCAGAGCCATCACCAAAATCCCATAAATAAGATGAAATATCCCCGTTAGAACTATCTGTGAATTTAATCTCATCTGCCGTTTCGATCATGGTTGAAGATAGGACAAAATCCGCTTTTACTGGGGTAAATACTATTAAAATTTTTACCTTAGTATTGCTACTTAATTCATTTGAGACTTCAAGGGATACCGTATATTTACCTACGCTATTATAAATGTGGGACGGATTCTCTTCAGTTGAAGTCGTCCCATCACCAAAATCCCAAAAATATGAATTTATGTCTCCTATAGCTTTACTATTGAACTCAATACTCTCTCCTAACAGAGCCTTATCCTTACTGACCATAAAACCAGCCGTAGGAGTTTGTAGTACCCTGACATTTGTTTCTGCAGTACTATTGCCCCCCTTGTTTGCGACATTCATCGTTACTAAAAACATACCCTTCTTTTCAAAGATATGCACGGGATTCTGCTCAACGCTGGTGGTGCCATCTCCAAAATCCCAGTTCCAAGATGTAACTTCTCCCGTCGACTTATCCAAGAATTGTACCGATTCACCTTGATTCACTACATTTTTATCAATATCAAAACTAGCAACTGGAGGCTCGGTACATCCGGTTAATGAGAAAAGTATACCAATTACTAGTATCAAAGCCAGAGTTAAAGTATATGTCTTCCATAAATCGATATTCATAACATACCTCCTAAAAGCTCAGGTTATGTTAAAAAATTCCCCAAAATACTAACCATTCTCTTCCCATCTGTCAATAAACTTCTTAAGCCTATGGCTTTTCCGACGTCCTGTTAGTAAGGCAGAACGTCGGCGGCGGGACGGCGCCGACCGCGCCCCCGCCTTGCCGATTGTCTGGCTCCTATTAATATTATGTATTATCATACTTATGCCTTCGCTTTTCGACCTCTTAGTCGAATTTTGGGTCATCCAGCCATTTCCTGATAATGAATTTAATGTATTTTTTCCCGTACTTCAAATTGCTACCAGCCAGGGACCTAGACACAAGTGCGGTAAGCGAGTATATCAATCCTCGTGCTTGCCGTTCCAAGATTTCTTTTCTAGGTATTAGTTGCCGTAGTAATTAACAATAGAAATCGAATCTTATATGGGGTAGTAATTATTGCCCATCTACCGAAAGGACCTAAGACCAAGGATGTAACGATTGATAGGATAACCCCCATGGAGCAAATTAATGCACTCGCATATTTCCCAATGGTAGGAGGTCATAGTAATTTATGAGGCCGGGACTATTTTCAGTTGAATATTTATAGGATTCTCCCAGGTGAAAGCAACATGGTTGCATATTCTGTTAACATTACAGCAAATAATAGGGATCCAATTGAATTGTATTGCGTAAATTATTCAAAAACTGATGAGGGGCTGCTTTCAAATAACGGAACGATGATACAATGGAATACGCCGATGTACGTACCAAAATAAGTCACTTCTTTCAATCAACCTAGATCGGTTTGGCATCTTCGACGATGGAATGGTTCATAGTTCAGCAAGAATAGCACCTATAGATTAAGAGTTCAGCAATTATATGTTTGTTAAACCGTTGGTCCTTAATACCTTGATTGATATTGCTATACATGAATATACGCATGGAAGGGCAAACATCCCGATGTTTGAATCAATTTTTATACCGCTTTTATCTAACTTGGTATATGATGTCTACGGTAAGGGC
>CAYRFN010000236.1:0-5677 GCA_964423495.1 uncultured Desulfobacteraceae bacterium | reverse complement strand
CTGCTATATTTGAAGGAATAGAAACAACCGATCTTCTTATCTGTGAAGTTAGACCATATTTTTCTTCCTTTGGGAATTTTGCTGTTATTCTATATATCTCTAAACAAAGCCCGTATGACTTTTGCCATACTTTCAACTCTTTGTAATTCTTTAGCATTTTTATCCGCCTGTTTTGTGGAGGATCACTCGAACCCTTGACTCCTTGAACCCTTGAATCCTTTGGAAATCACCAATTCTTTTGGAGATGACCCTATTTTCATATTCAAACCGAGAGCATAGGTTGTTGCTAATCCTCAGTAATGGCCAGAAGTCTAAGACACCGTTATTAAACAATGTTTTTAATTTTTCCGCATAAAAAACTTGATCGTATTGTAAGATCAAAAAACCCAATGCGGCGTTGACCAACAGCCGATTGGACGGACGCGAGCTTGCTCGCGGTCGGACGGGCGGATGTTTGGTCCAATGGCTTGTTAGCGCAGCGCTTGCGCGGCGCTAACAAGACATTGGACGAAGGCAACGCCGCATTACCGCGACACGCAAGTGTCGCGGTAACGTCGCCTTCACCCGTTCATCGGGTGAAAGGCGTGGTTGGGGACATTTGTTTAAAAAGGGCAGATGTGTCAACTGTGTAGGCCTGACACCTATGCCTTGACACCTATGCCTTTGTCTTTGGTATTCTATGTAGAAGCGGAAAAATCTGGGCTGAGCTAATCGATAATGTTGGAGCAAAAGAGTTACAGCCTCGAATTCTTAGACAAGTTAAGAAAGGTTCCATTGTTTGTTCTGATACCTGGAAAGGCTATACGGGTATTGCTGCAAAAAGATATGTTCATCGCTTAGTTAATCATTGCAAAAACACATATTCTGATATGAAAGGTAACCACATTAATGGCCTTGAAGGTTTCTGGGGATACCTTAAAAGAAAACTTGCAGCTAAGGGCGGCATCAGAAGAGAAAGACTGCATTTATACCTCGGTGAATATGTCTGGAGATACAATTACAAAACACTTAATTTCAAAGAGCAAGAAAAACGATTAATATCACTATTTTATCAACATATTAGGTCCGGATAATCAAACTTTACCCTAAATTAATTTGGCATAAAAACTAATAAGTTGCAATATTTAAAGGTAATTAGTTTGAAAAATTAAAGAAACAAGTCACACATCGTGTTGCATTTTTGGCTTGCAATATGGCACCACGGCGTGTATAACCAAAACCAGGAAAGGAGAGCAAAATGGAACCTATACCAAATATTATCAAGTTGCTCATCACCGAATATAAATATGATCGAGGAACTTTGGCACGGCAATTCGGCGTTTCAAGTCCAACCATTAGCAGATGGCTTGCAGGTAGTAGTAAGCCAAGGCCAGATGTGGAAGGACAAGTGCGTGAGTTTTATAGAGAATCTATCACTCCTAATATGCAAATAAAAGAGCCCGCAATGCAATGGCCTTTATTCGTGGAAGAATCAGATATCCGGGAAACTATGGATTTCATCTTGCGCGAACTTAGAGAAATACTGCATCGAAGGGGGCGGCTTTCATCGAGAAACCAAGCTATTGAGGAATTAGCAAAGCTATTATTCGCGCATGTGATGTCAATTGAAAATGGCAATGGAGGGATTACGCAAAGCAATGTTTTACAGGTAACAAAACCTAATACAAGTATGGCAACTTCCTTGAAAACCTTTGTAAAACGAGCATATGATAGATTCCTATCAATTTCATTATCACATGAGTTGCATCCATCAGACTTTGAACTTCGATTGAAGGGAACCGAAGAAGCTTTATCGAAAGAGATAATAAAGTGTTTCGAGGAACTTGCTTCAGAGCCAATGTTAAAGGGTAAAACAGGTATCACTGGAATTGACTTGTTGAACGATGTTTTCGGCAAATTCTTGGCAGACTCTTTTTTAGATGAAAAACAGCTAGGGCAGTATCTTACTCCGACAGAAGTAGTGAGCTTTATGGTTAAACTAGCAATCCAGGAAATGTCAAAATCTGAGCTGGAAATACTCTGTGACCCAAACCAATGTCGTGATTTTGGAATCATCCTGGATCCTTCATGTGGTGTAGGTTCATTCCTTACTGAAATCCTCCGCTTTCTCCACCAACAGGTTTCGGAGCAGCATAATCATGAGTCTACCCGAAAATGGTTAAACCAAATGGTGCATAATGTCATAGTGGGAATTGATAAAAGTGAACGAATGATCAAACTTGCACTAACTAATATGGCATTATTTGGCCTTCCCGCAACTCGATTGTATCTAGCAAATGCTCTAGCACGGACTGGGAATGATTCCGAAGTTACGGCCTCATTAGAAGGAAAGGTTGGCCTTATTCTCACAAATCCCCCTTTTGGAGCCGAATTTACGGGGCAAGATTTATTACACTTCAATATAGCGAGAAATTGGGCAGATAAAACACCTCGGAAAGTTGATTCTGAGTTGCTATTCCTAGAGCGGTATCTCGATTGGTTGGCTCCTGGGGGGCAACTACTTGCTATCGTTCCTGATAGCATATTAACAAATAAAGGGCTTTATGAGGTACTCAGGAAAAACATTTCTAGTGTTATAGAACTGCGGAGTGTAATATCCCTTCCTCCCGTTACTTTTGGATCAGCAGGTACTAGCACTAAGACATCTGTCTTGCATCTCAGAAAGAGAGGTACCAAGATCAAAAAGAAATCAGCTACATTTTTTGCAGTTTGCCATGATATAGGCTATACCGTTAGCACAAGAGAAGCTCAGCGAACGAAAGTTGCAAACGGGCATGGCGATTTACCCTTGATTATCAAAGAGCGTTCGTCGTTAAATGGACCTAAAGAATACGGGCGTTTTGCTGAAAGAATTGAGGAAATGCATCGTTGGGATGCAAACTACCATATCACACTACCTCTCGAACTTAAGGAGATTATTGAAAATCCTAATGAATCCCATGTCTTTCTAAGAGACGTTGCAGAACTCTCCCAGGAACGAAGCGATCCCCGGAGATGGGGTATTGACGTTTTTCAATATATTGAGATTTCGGATGTCAATACTGGCAATCTAACGGCTACCTTTAAGACCTTGAAGTGCTCTGAAGCGCCGAGTCGAGCTCGAAAAGTTGTTCATAGTGGAGACGTGCTATTCTCGACAGTACGACCTGAACGACGCACCATAGCTAGGGTGACAGATGATCAAGAAGGTGCAATTTGTACTACGGGTTTCGCTGTTTTGCGACCAAAAAGCATTAATTCTCTTGTGCTTGCACATTTTCTGAGAACCGATTTTGTGTGTCAGCAGGTTCTTAGGAATAACATTGGAATCGCATATCCTGCAATTGATGAGTCTTGTTTGCTTAAGATACTTTTACCAATTCCTCGAAATAAATTAACATCACTGAACAACAGGGCAAACGCTATAGCAACAAAAGAAAACGAGCTGAAAGACATACGTTTTGAATTCAATATTAGATTGAATAATCTCCTCGAAGAATGGAGCAACGAATGCTTTAGTCAAGGCCCCAAACCTCATCAATAGAGCCAAACCACGTACCATCGCCAATTTCACAGACCGGGTTTTGGTGTACATGTTCAGGGTATTTTGAAGCTGTGGGTAAACCGTATGGCTTCATTTCTTTTGACACTGATCTTGCAAAAGCAAAGTCTCTTATGTTGCCTGTACGTAAGAAAAGGCTTACGGCAAATATATCTTGGGTAGAAAACTTGCAACTACTAGTTGGATAATCTTTTGTTTTGCTGTGAATAAGTCGAGCATATTTTGTATTTGTCCCCCAAAGCGATTTTACCTCGACTTTTTTGGGTATGCCATTCCGTTCAAATTCAAAATCATAATGGTAGTACTCTCCTAAATGTCTGGCTACGTCCTCAGGCATGCGACGTACTATGTAGCCACTTTCTACAGCGATCCGTGAAAGTGTATACTCAACTAAACCGCTTAGCACTTTAGCAGCAGCACCATATTGATCAATCTCGAGATAATCATCTTGTGAGAGGGTCTCGACAGCTTCCTCTAAATCAGCTTTAGTGCCTCCCGTGTAAACTTCACCCTCAGCAATTCCATTTTCGGTTTGTATAGCCAATATGCGCCCCTTGGCGATTTCTTTCCACTCTCCCCCTTCAATATAGTTTCGTGGTACAAACTTTCCGGTTCTGCCTCGCTGCATTAGCTCGTTCCAAGCATCATCAAGCTGAATAGTGAACGATGCCCTATAATGGTTCTGACCGGCAACTTTGAAGATGTTTTTATCTAATGTATGGATAGGGATCAGAACTGGACACAAAACTTTTTCGAGAGCTTCAGGTTCAATTCCGCCATAGCGCTGGGTTATTCTATGGAATAACGTCTTATAATCAATAGCCATAAAATCTTATGCCTCCGCTCATGATATCCACCCAACTTCAAAAGATATATAGCCCTAAGTTACTATGATAATAAAATGTGAAGCTAACGCGAGCCATGAGGGGCACGAGTCTACGAGCGTCCCTCTCCATGGCCAGGTTGGATTTCTTCTTTCATTAATCTGATGATTATCTTTGATTTACCATTATCACTATCAATGACAACATGACCTTGACTCTCTAATCTTAAATATTCCAAGCGCTTCTTCGATTCCCTTTGTTTATTTTGGTACCCTTTGAAAAATGTAGTAATCGATTTTTCATAAATCTGATCAGAAATATGGGTCATCATTAGAAGATGGTCTTCAACCGCTTCTTTAAGATTTAATTTTTCCCATTCTAGTGTTTCATTATTCATAAATTCGCAGTTGAATCCCATAAGCGTAGCTCTTACAGGGATATACGTCTCAATGAGCCCATGATCGTGATTAATATAGTCGACACTATGGGAGGCCAATTTGTGTCTCACTACCATGATCTTTAGTTTTTCAACCTTTTTTTTAATCTCAGATGGATTGGGAACATTATTCAATTTGTAAAGATTTATAAGGGCTTTTTGCTGAATGTAGGTTGCGTTTAGTAACCCATATAACCGCAGATACTTTTCTCCAATGTCGTTAAATTTGGTAGGGCCATCAAGCCCGTACTTCAAGAAATTGTCTATTGCGAGCAATGCATCACTCACAATATCCATGGCAGTGCATATAAATGCCCAATCTTCTTCTTTGTTTAGCCTCAGCAACTCCTTCACGGATTTATCAGATACCCTATTTTTTTCATTAACCATATCCCTGAAGGCATCCGCATATTTCTCGAGAATTGTCAAAGGTGTTTTCATTTTGTTCCTATGAAATCCAACGCAAAACTGAGGGGCCGGGAACGTAAACCGAAAGCTTATATGAAAAGCTTTAAACTTCGGTCAGATGTGGTTTTCAAAAATGCCCAGGCTTGGTCCCTCTCCAGTGCCATGGGTGTATTTATCTTAATTTAAGTTGGTGGTTCAGTGTAATCAAAGACACCTTCGCAACGCGAGCAAAAAAGGGGTCAAATCTACTCTTAGCTCTTACCTAACATATCCTTCAATTTTTTGTTCGCTTGGGGTCGCTTGGGGTCCAAGCTATCCTATTGATATTTATAGGTTATCCCTCCAAAAATAGGTGTTTTCAAGCCTTAAAACCCCATTTTCAGGGCCAAAAACACCCTTATAAGGGACGGCTAGTTCTCGAAGTTCATAGGCTCCATTATTCCTAAACACTTTGCGCCCTTTTGCTCT
>CAYRFN010000235.1:0-5694 GCA_964423495.1 uncultured Desulfobacteraceae bacterium | reverse complement strand
TTCCATAGGTTATGGCTACCATAATTACCTTTTCTGGGGGTGAACATTTGTTTTAACCATATCGGTCTTATGACTTCCCCCGGCCACCGCTTATCTAGTTCAAAAAACTGGTCTTTAATTGTGGTGTCCGTGGGGAGGCCGAGCATGAGTGCATGGTTTGCCCATGACCCGTGCACATTCATCACAAGGCGGTTGACATAGCCTTTTACCTTCTCAAACAAGAGCGCGGGCGCGTAATCACCGCAATTGATTGCCGCCTGAGCGGCTGCCGCTATGTCAGGTTCGGGCATAACCGGGTCGGTAATTCGCACAAGCTGACCACTTTGCTCAAGTACGTCAAGAAAATCACGTAAGCTATGGTAATTCATAAGTCATCCAACTTTTGATTAGGGCTCACTTTTTTTGAGGCAGAGTATGGGGATATTGTCCCTGCAAGTAGTGATAAGTGATAAGAACTCGCTTTTTGATAGGGGAAATATAGGAGAAATGGGGTTGTGTGTCAATAAAAATTCGATCTCATGATGTTGTGGGGGCGTCTTTTGGGCCAAGATAGATGGGTTGTAGGACGAAGAGAAAAATGAGCACGTCCATCAGTAAATCAGTTACTGCTGATCAAGGACGATTTTGATCTAATCAAATTTTAGATATCTTGCCAAGGAGCAAATCCCTTTTAAATTACAATATGATTGCCGATATGGTTTGGGTATCAAATGAATTTGGGGTGATAAAAACCTGGCTAAGATAGCAGATATCTCAGGATCGCCCGAATGCCATGTACATCAGGCATATCACAGGTTTTTGAGGTGGATGATATCTTGACCTGATGTATGAATATCCATTGTCCACCTTACCATTATAAGTCATCCCAGTTTCGGTCAAGTATTGGGGCTTGGACAAGATATCTATCTTATTACAAATAACCATTATGGCAATAAGGCCGCAGGAGATTTTTTTGCTGAAAAAAATGCTTTTAAAGTCATTTCCTTAAGAGTATCTTCGGCTTAAATGTACACGGGCTTGATTTACGAATCTCGAATATTCGAGGGACATCAATCAAGGGTTGCTTCATTAGTTGGATAAATATTATATTGAAAATATGCAACCTCTCAACGATTCCAAGGTATGATTTCACCTTAGGTACACACGAAAATGGATGGGATATCAGATTGAAAGATTTAATATTTAGAGGATGAAAGGAGGGATAGAGGATGGTTTATGGTTGGAGGGGGATTATTGGGGTCATGCATCCGGCTCCAGGTCTATCAATGGAGACTGAATTTCATCAAATCGCTCCGGATGGGGTTGCCATAGTTACCACTCGAATGCCGTTCCCAAAATCGACCCCGGAGACACTGATTGACCTGGCAAATTATGTGGAAGAAGCGGCCGTTTTGCTTTCCCAGGCAAGGGCGAACTTAATCGTCTTTTTTTGTACCGCGGGAAGCTTCATCAAAGGAATCGGCTATGATTATGAAATTATGAATAAAATTGAGAATCGAGTGGGGATAAGCGCCCTCACGACATCGACGGCCGTCATTGATTCCTTGAAAGCTTTAAACGCGAAGAAAATTGCAGTTGCCACACCCTATATAGAAGAGGTCAATCAAAGAGAAAAAGATTTTTTAGAGGACAGCGGTTTCAAAGTTACAGGGATTAAAGGTTTGGGCAGGCTTGTAAAAATGGGCTATGTTGAACATGAAGAGATATATCACCTTGTAAAAGATGTGCATACAGAAGAGGCCGAAGCCATATTCATTAGTTGCACCGGCCTATGTGTCGTAGGCATGATTAAGGAACTGGAAAAAGAGTTTAAAAAACCAGTAATTACAAGCAATCAGGCCACCTTCTGGGCGGCACTCAGAAGCCTAAATATAAATGAGCCGATTGAGGGGTACGGCAAGTTATTTTTGACGGTCTGAATGCATTGCCGCCTCCAAAGCCCTTCTGACCAATACTCTTGTTAAATTAATCTGGTAGCGATTGCCGGAGAGGGGACGAGCTTTTTCGACTGATGCATCTGCAGCCTGTGAAATGACTTTTTCGGTGAGTTTTCGGCCCTTAAGCCTCTCCATGGCCTGAGAAGCGATATAAGGGAATGGGGCCACGCCGCCTAGAACAAGTTGAATGTCATGACAGACCCCATCCGATATTTGGGACACTATTGCCACACTAGAGAGAGCGAAATCTGAAGCGCGTCTTATTCTGCTTTTTAGGAATGCCTGATAATTTTCTTCTTTAGGAGGGGGCACCTTGATGGTGGATAAAAATTCATCAGGCTTAAGAGCGGTTTCTGTAAATTGAGTTGCCGGTAAGAAGAAGTCCTGTAAAGGGATCTCTCTTTCTCCTTCCGGGGAGGCCAATATAGCTGTAGCCCTCAAAGCAATAAGTGCGGGAGCCATATCAGAGGGGTGGGCCATCACGCATTTTCCATGCTCAATAATCGAATGATAGTATCGGTGTTCCCCTGTCATTGCAAAGCACGTTTTTCCGCCTTTTTTGCGGCAAACAAAATGCGGGTGTCTGAAGTACATACACCGTGGCCTCTGACAGAGGTTTCCCCCGATAGTCCCCGTATTTCTGATTTGGGTCGTGCCAATTTCTCTCGCTGTCTGGGCCAAGATATGGAATTTTTCATTAATTGCATCAGATGTCTCTAAACGGTTCAGGGTCACGGTGCTTCCTATCTTTATACCCGTTCTTTCGTTAAAAGTGATTTGATTCGTTTCGGGGATGGTTTTGATGTTTACAAGAACTTCCGGAATCCTGAGCCGAGGACCGGTTACGCGATCTTTCATAAGGGCGAGTAGGTCCGTACCTCCCGCCAGCAGTCCCACTTTTCCCCTGTATTTACTCAGTAAAAAGTTAGTTTCTTCATTGCTCTTTGCATCAACAAGTTGAAACCCCGGCAGTTCAAAAAGCAATTAAATCACCTCTCTTCCTTTTGGCGTAAGGCATTTATTATTTTATCAGGGGTTATTGGCAAATCGTTAAGCCAAACGCCAATTGCGTCACAAATGGCATTTCTTATTGCTGCTGTCGTAGGGGCATTTGAACATTCACCGCCTCCTTTGGCAGAATAGGCAAAATATGGATCCTCATCTTCGACGATGAAAGGGTCTACATGAGGAAAATCAAGCGACGTCGGCATCCTGTACTGACCAAAGTTACTGTTTAACATTTTTCCGGTCTTGGGATCGAAAAGCCCCTCTTCTGAGAGGGCATAGCCTAAACCGAATTCTATGCCGCCATAAATTTGAGAAGTGCAAAGCTTGGGATTAATTGCTCTGCCGTAATCCTGGCTTGCGGCGACCCTCAGAATGTTCACAGCGCCGGTCTCTACGTCAACTTCCAGCTCCACCGCCTGTGCTCCGAAGGTTGCAAAACGGGGAAAATCAGCGGGAGTGGGCGCCCTGCTTCCAATACCCCTGATTGGCGATTCCGGATCTATTTGGCCGCAGACTTTTTTAAAGGAGGCGGATTTGGACGGGACGGATTTGACATAGATGTCACCATACTTGGATTGGAGTTGCCCGGCCTCAACCCCCAATATCGGGGCAGCCAGTTTAAAGAGCTTTCTTCTTGCCTCCGCAGAGGCCTGTAAAACGGCCGGCCCCATCTCGGGTGTAATCCTGGAAGCGTGGCAGGAGGGAGCATATCTGGTATTCTTTGTGTCTCCGCCGATCACCGTTATGTCCTGGACATTCATCCCCAGTTCCTCTGCCGCTATCATGGGAAGGATCGTGAGTTGCCCGGCGCCTATATCGACAACGCCCACGATGAGAGATATTGTCCCGTCGTTTTTTATGACGACCTCGGCCTCAGCATTATAGGGCGGGAGGCCCACCCCCTGGCGCACCAAGAATGCCGCCATACCAAAACCCCGCTTAATCCTATTGTGTCGATCAATTTTCAGCCGCTTCCTCTCCTTCCAACCAATAGTTTCCGTGACAACGTCCATGCATTCATCAAGTTTTTTGCTGGAGTACGGGATTCTCGTCTCCTGCTCTCGGCTTTTAGGAAGGGGTTTGATTGTCCTTGCTGGATCATGACTATCATAACCGTAATGGGCATAATTTTTGAATCTGAATTCCAAAGGATCGATTTCCAATTCCTTAGCCATTTTATCCATGTGGGATTCTAATGCAAATATTGCGGTCACGTTGAGCGGGCCTCGTTGGGGTCCTGTAAGCTGTAAATTCGTCAGTACACTGATTTGCTCGAGATATACGTTTGGACATTCATAGAGATTGGAGGTATGCCATATAATCATGTTGGGAAAACAGTTTGCCGGTCCCGCGGCGGATCCCACATTCACTATGGCCCTTTGATATGTGGCCGTGAGTGTCCCGTCTTTTTTGGCACCCATTTTGAGGATCATCTTACAATGTGGCCGGTGAGGGTGATTTACAAAATCTTCGTTCCTATTACGCTCCATCTTCACGGGCCTTCCCGTGATCATCGATAGCTTGGCTGCATAAAAAGAAATTCTCTGGGATGAGGCCTTTGACCCAAATCCCCCCCCAAGATACTTAACGATGACCCTGACCTTTTCAGGGTCTAGCCCTAAGGACTGCGCTAAGACTCTTTTGGCGTTCCACACCCCCTGGGTAGAATCCCACACGGTGAGTATAGAACCGTCCCAACTGGCCACGCATACACGAGTCTGAAGCATCCCGTGGTACTGAGCCTGAGTGGTATAGGTCTCTTCTATAACGACATCAGCCTCCCCAAAACCCTTGTCCAAGTCCCCACGCTCGATGACAAAGGATTTTCGGTCATACATCTCCCGTCCCGGATATTCTTCATCACCAACGCAAGGGGGAGGCGGGTTATTCAAGGTTTCTTCTCCGTCCAGCATGGGGTTTAGAACCTCATAATCAATATCGATGAGTTCCAAGGCCTTTTGAGCGATGCGCATGTCTTCTGCCGCAACTGCCGCGACTTCTTGTCCCTCGCAGGTGACGCACTTTGGAAAGGCAATTTGCTGGATACCATACCAGAGCGTGCACCATCCTTTTGTATTTTTATTGGTCAATAGGGCCTTAACTCCCGGTAGCTTCTCGGCCTTAGTCGTATCGATCTTTTTGATCCTTGCGCGAGGATAGGGGCAACTGAGGATCTTACCATAGAGCATATGAGGTAGTTTAAGGTCTCCTGAATATTCTGCCTTTCCCGTAACCTTTTCAAGAGCATCAAGTCGATTCAGGGGTTTGCCTACTACGGTGAACTCCCTATCCAATGGAGGGGGAACACGGCCCTTAACCAGCAATTTACCGTCTTTCAACACCGATCCTTTCCTCGGCCTTCTTTTTTATTGGAGACCTCCAGGGCGGCTTTTATTATATTTGGGTAAGAACCGCACCGGCACAAATTTCCATCGATGGCCTGTCTGACATCATCTTCTGTCGGATGGGGGTTCCGTTCTTGAAAAGCCTTGAGAGACATGATCATTCCTGGAGTGCAATAACCACACTGAAGTGCATCGTGTTCAATGAAGGCTTCTTGCAGCGGATGAAGCATTTCTTCACCTGCCAATCCTTCGATGGTCAAAACCTCTCTACCTTGGACATCTGCGGCCAAGAGGCTGCATGAATAAACAGAGTTTCCATCAAGCAAAACGGTACAACTGCCGCATTCCCCTCGGTTACAACCGATCTTGGTCCCAGTTAACCCTAACTCTTCCCGCAGGAATTC